>NZ_JADYXM010000023.1:0-22141 GCF_015864305.1 Pseudoalteromonas sp. NZS71_1
CACTCATTGTATGTATGGCTTTAACTTCAGCCTCTAACCTTACTTGCTCTGGTGTCGGTGTCGTATCCCGTATAGCCCAGTATTTATAGCTGCTACGATGCACATTAAATACACTACATAGCACACTAATTGGGTAACGCTCTCGTTGATTTAATTTCTCAATTAACGAGAATTGTTCAGGGAGTCGGACATCAAGAGAGCGGTAGCCTTTTTTAATATATCCTTTTCTAATTCAATGCGTTGGATTTGCTTTTTAAGTTCACGGATTTCAATTTGTTCGGGTGTCATTGGTGAAGCCAATGGTGACTGGCCATTACGTTCTTGCTTTAATTGAGCAACCCATTTACTTACGGTTGATTTACCAACACCCATCGCTTTGGCTGCTTCTTCTTGTGTATAACCTTGGTCAACTACAAGTTGAGCCGTTTCTAATTTGATTGCAGCGGAGTACGTTGCACGGTTTAATTTTGTCATTTTTTTCACCCAAATTTGTATGCAAATAGCATAACATTTCTTTCTTAATGGGTGACCAAAATTACTCTACCACTACANAATGGGTGACCAAAATTACTCTACCACTACATCTGGTTGATAAGGTTGAATGGGATATAAAAAAAGATATGCTACAAAAAATTCGAGAGCGAGTTTTTGTTTACGAGTTACATATCCCCAAGCACATCGAATTTGATAGCCTAGATAAAATTGCATTACATGTACTTGTTACAGACGATGCAAACTGCCCTATTGCAACAGGTCGGCTGTGTACAGATGGCTTAATCGGCAGAATAGCTGTATTACCCGAGCACCGTAATCGCAAAGTATATAAATCGCTTCTCAACTTTATTGTTGAATTAGCGTCAAACCAAGGCATTGAAGAAGTTAGCATTAATTGTATTTTAAATGAGGTAGAGCGTTTTAAGCGAAATGGCTTTATTCAGCAAGGAAATGTTTTTATGGAGGCGGGAATTCCTAGACAGCGTATGCAATGCCCTGTTTCAGCATTTAATACAACCCCCTTCACACTTGTCCATTAGATAAAGAAAAGGGCAATAAATATGCTATCACCCTATACATTGTTACTTAACCCAAACTGTAGCTACTTTGGTTCATTAGCCCACAGCGGTTCATTATCATACATTTCGTACAAGCCATGTGCTCTATTTATAAGTAAGTTAGCAAAATCTACCTGCGTTTTATCACGCGCGCCTGTACTCATAATTTGATCCGCTTTTAATTGCCACTGCAATGAAAAATAACGCATTGCATCGCGAGCATCTGTAGCTGCACTTACTTCAGCATGATCTGTAGGTAAGCGCCCTGTTACTACCCAATATGTTTTACCGTTTTGCGCTTTAAATTTCCACATTGCACAAAGTGGTGCTAAAAATCGGCTGTCTTTATCAACTACTGATTTTGGCATAATGCCCTTTTCGGCTAAATGTTTTTGCGCTGCTTGAAAACATTCGCGTTGCCACTGCATTCTTTGCTCATCAGTTATAACTTGCTCTTTTGCTGTTAACGGCTTTTTTTCTTGTTGTTGCATTTTTAATAACCTTTTACTTCTTTTTTAACACTCTAAGGGCTTAGTAAATAAGGTGCAAGTATAAAACGGTCATTTGCACCTTAAAGCGCTCTGTTTGCTGTGTTTTTAGCCAAACTATTATTTTATATTGTGATCAAACGAACCTACATCACCCGGAAAAACTACTGGAGACTCAACACCGCCTTTACTAACAGAGGCTACACCAAAGTAATAATTATCAATCACTACGTTTTTAAGTGTGTACTGTGAAACCTTACCAACGTATTTACTAAACTGCCATTGCGGCTCGCTCGTGTAACGCCAATAAATTTTATAGCCAGCAATATTTTCATCACTGCTTTCTTGCCATGAAAACGACGTATCAGCTGTAACAGCGCCCTTTATTTTAACTTCTTTTGGCGGTGCGGGTGCCCACGCCATAGACGCCATCGTTACCGCATTAAGTGAAGTTAACTTAGCCGTATAATCAAAATCAACACCTTCAATGGTATCGCCATACTCAACACCATTTTCAGTGCGTAAATCTTGATGCTGACGATCGTAGTGCTCGTTAGTTTCCATAATACGCACCGCTGCAAAACCTGCATCATTAAATGGACGATGATGCCCACCACGGCCAAATCTATCTAATCGATATACAAGCATTGTATCTAAATTAGGAATGTATCTGTCAGCAATAGTATCTATGTAGCGAGCTAAATTACGACTCGCAGAATCGACTTCACCACCTGTAAAGCGCCGAGTATTAGCTTGCTCTTTTGTTTCTACAACACGGGTACCTTCTGAAAATATACGTGCAGTCGTGTTATTAGTTACCCCATTAATACCGGTAATATTGCCAATCATATCGTTGTTTAAAACGCCATGAACTTGCCAGTTATGCTTTTGTGCATAAGCCGTTAATATTTTACCGCCAAACAAACCTTGCTCTTCGCCCGAAAGCGCCGCGTAAACTACCGAACCATTAAATTTGTATTTACTTAAAACACGAGCTGCTTCTATTACTCCTGCCACGCCCGATGCATTATCGTTAGCACCCGGTGAATCACTCGTAAAGTCCATAACATCACTTACACGTGAATCTATATCACCCGACATCATCACCATGCGATTCGGCTCGCTCGACCCACGTTGAATAGCCACTATGTTAACCACTTCAACAGGATTAGGAATGCGTTTTTCGCCCGATATAGTGTCCTTTACTTCAATAATTTCCAGACAACCACCACACTGCACAGATATTTTTTCAAATTCTTTTTTTATCCAACGCCTAGCCGCACCAATACCTCGCGTATCCGATTTAGTTTCTGAAAGCGTATGGCGAGTACCAAAATCCACCAGCGTTTGAATGTCACTACCGATACGGGTAGCCGACACTTCACTTGCTATATCGTGTAACTTTTGTTGGTCGGTATATTGTGATTGCGTTTCACCATGTGCTGATAATGCAAGTGTGCAAGCGCCTGCAATTGCAGTAAATTTGAGTAACGTTGTTGTGATTTTCAAAGGTGTTTTAAGCATCTATTAGCTCCTAATTATTATAGTGTAACCATTACTTAACTAAGATTTTATGGCAATACATTTGAGGTAGATGTAGAAAGGAGCACGCTAAAGCGCAGTTATAGTAATACTTAGAGAGTTAATTGAGTCGTACAATCAACATAATACCTGTCATAGGAATTAACCCAAACATCCACAGCTTTATTCCTAAAATATATTTTTTAAAGCTCCCTTTATTTATACAAGATCTAACTCTACTTCTATAACCGTTAAAATCACCCAAAATTAAAAACACAATTCCAATTACGATTGCGTAAAATAGAGCACCAATAAGTAAAGGGTTTTGCTTAAAAGTACTGATTATTTTATCTAAGTAGTGAATGTCAAACGTCATAGCTAAAAGAAAACTATATACAGTAGATATCATAGCTAACAATGCTGCAGCATTTATGGCCGTATTTTTATTTCTTGAGTCTAATTTTTTCATCCACTGAGCACACACAAAATGAACAGCGCAAATAAATGTTCTCATTTTCAATCCTTGAATAACGTCTAACTAATTAATTGCTAATACAATATTATATTTTGAGGTTAAATTACAAACCTTGTTACACAATAATCTATTAAAAAATGTGTTTTTCGTGGCACACTGTCATTGTTTATATATTAATAGTTTAAGTTATGCGTCAGCTAAAAGAAGATACAATTAAAAGTAATCTTATTGAGTCGCAGCAAAGTGCATACGGCCCCGTATGCGTGTATCAAAATAAAGAATACCGTTGGTTAACGCTTGCACAAAAAGCCAATGAAGACATTACAATTCAGGGCGTTATGAACCTTATACACCCTGAGCAAGTAATAGTACCTGTAAACCAGTGTATGATGTTATTTTTACTTAAACCGGTAGATACACTAAATATATTAAATTTAGGCTTGGGCACTGCAGGGTTTGAGCGAATTATGTATCACTTACAAAGTAATACGCCTTACATAAACACCATCAATACATTTAACACGGTAGAAATAAACCCAAGCATTGCCTTAATTGCTGCCCAGCACTTTAAGTTACCAATTAAGCACAGCACCTATTTACAATGCGCCGAGCAATATATTACCCAATGCACTGATCACTTTAACGTAATCACTATCGATATTTTTAGTGGTGAATATCACCAGCCTTTTTTAACCAGCGATAGCTTTTGGCAAAATATAAATAGCTGCAGTGAGCAAAATACGCAAGTAATCATTAATTTAAACCCACAAACAGGCCAAGAGCTGCAAATGCTTTTAGTACTTTTAAGGCAACATTTTCAGTGCTTAGCGATAATAGAGTTTAACGAATACAAAAATATAGTGATCATACTAAGCCAGCAAACATTAATGCATATAAACGTTGATGAAATACAAAACTCACCGGTGTTTATAAACTTTGCGCCAGACCTTTATAAAAGTATTAACAGCATTTACCACATTGAATAAAACGCGTTACCGACCAGGTTCATGTTTTTCATAGCACGGTAAGCTTGTTTCTAACTTCTCCCAGTTAGCTTTAGACGTAACAAAATTATGCGATAAAACCTGCTCAGTAATATCGCTATCAAATATTCCTAAACGAATTCGTATTCTACTTTTGTCATCATTATTGCGACTATAAACCGGCGAGCCACAACATTTACAAAAGTAACGAGTACGCCCCACTTTAAAACTATACTCGCTAAGTAGAGCCTGCCCTTTAGTTATTATGAAGTCATCTGTATTTACAAAGCCATTGGTTGCAAATGCAGTCCCGCTGTTTTTTCTGCACAGTGAACAATGACAATGGATAATGCTGGTTATACTACCCGACACCTCAACATTTACCTCACCACACAAACACGAACCCGTATACATAAAACGTCCTAATAATTTAAACTCAGCTAAAGCTTGCCGAGCTGATTGAATGCAAAGGTTATATTACATTTTCAAGCTCTATCAAACCATACCTATTGCTTTAATGATTGACATAAAAACATTGAATTGGTTACATAACCTTTACTTTAAAGTTATAGCCAAAACGATAATTGGTTAACCAAAAACACCTAAACTTACTGAGATCCAATTATGCATTTTAAACACACGTTACTTTTATGTTTGTTAAGCACGCTAGCGGCGTGTTCAACCATTTCTGAAAACACGTCGAGCGATTGGCTACTTATTGATGATTTTGAAAACTCACTTAGCAAGTGGCAGAGTGTCGATACGCAAAATGAAACTAAACCACAGGTTAAAAACCCACAAATAACGGTTATACAATCAGAACAAGCAACTGTATCTGCAACTACATCCACAAATCATTATTTACTAAAAAAGCCTGCACGCGATGGTATTGTCGGCAATCGCAAAGCGCTTTCTTATACAAAGCTTCCACAAGCGGTTGAAGTTGGTCAAACCTACACATTTTATATGCGTATAAACGTGGCTGCTTTTCCTAATAACCATGCTTTTGGGTTAAGCAACCTTACGCCAGAGTTAATTAATAAACATGCGTACGATGCGTTTGAACCAACACTTCGCGTAACCGATAAAACAGAATCAAACGGGCTTGTAAACGATGGCGCATTAATGGTTAAAACCGACAGCGGGTATAGCAACATTCAAAACTACACTACCAAACAATCGGCCAAGCCACTGCAAACAAATACCTGGTACGACGTATGGTATGTTGTTAATAACGCAGCAGCCTCAGAGCAAGGTCAGCAATATGATGTTTACGTAAAAGGTGGTGAATTTAGCAAGCAAACACTGGTGTATAAAAATGCACAATTTAGAATGAAGCGCAAACAACCTCTTATATATTTTTTAGCAAACTGTAATACAGGCCCAATTAAAAAACCTTATGGTAATGGTGGTCTCAGATACGACGATTTATATATGAGCAAAGGAATAAACCTAAATAATCCAATGCTATAAAAATAAATAAAGCACTTTTTATAGTATTAAATTATATTAATAATGCTCTACCATATTCACAATTAATACATTACAAACCTGCATTTAAAAATACTTAAATGGTATGATACCCACCATTATTTGCCATTTAAGTTTTTAAAATGTATCGATTATTTGAAAAAATGACAAAAGCATTTCCTGAGGATCAACCTACTCAGCCGCCTTCGACTTTATTTGCTTTTTGTCGTCACTACACCAAAGGAATGGAATTGTCGTTGGTGCTAATGTCAATCAGTGCCGCCATGCTCGCTATTTTAGAGGTTTCTTTATTTAGCTATATGGGGCAGCTTGTTGATTGGTTAACGGCCTACACACCCGAAACCTTGTTTGTAGAGCAAAAATCAGAACTTATCAAAATGGCTGTCATGCTCTTACTGGTATTGCCCGTAGTCGTATTTTTTCATTCTGCTATTTTGCACCAAGCATTGCTGGGCAATTACCCTATGTCGATTCGCTGGTTAGCGCATCGTTATTTACTGCGCCAAAGTGTGAGCTTTTATCAAAATGAGTTTGCAGGAAGAATAGCCACCAAAGTATTGCAAACCTCTTTAGCCGTTCGCGAAACAGTGACCAAACTACTCGATGTATTAATGTATATCGTGGTTTATTTTGGCTCAATGGTATTTTTAGTTGCCGAAGCTGATTGGCGCTTAATGATCCCTTTACTGGTTTGGTTAGTTTTATACATTTGCGTACAGCTTTATTTTGTACCGCGCCTTAAAAGAATTGCCAGCTCACAAGCCGATGCGCGCTCAGAAATGACCGGCCGAATTGTTGATAGCTACACAAATATTTCTACTATTAAATTGTTTTCGTATACCCAGCGTGAAGAGCAATACGCAAAACAAAGCATGGATGTATTTTTACAGCCTGTGTACAAACAAATGCGCTTGGTAACCAGCCTAAACTTTGTTATTCAAAGCTTAAATTATTTATTAGTATTTTCGGTTACCGCAGTATCACTTTATTTATGGTCACTTAGTGCAATTAGCGCAGGTGCCATTGCAGTTGCTGTTAGTTTAGCGCTTAGATTAAACGGTATGGCGCAGTGGATCATGTGGGAAATAAGCAGCTTGTTCGAAAACATTGGCACCGTAGCCGATGGCATGAAAACACTGTCTAACCCTATTGAAGTTGCCGATAAACCAAATGCCGATACGCTTAACGTAAGCCAAGGTGCCATTGAGTTTAACAACGTACACTTTAATTACGGTAAAGCAGCAAACGAGACTAATCGCAGCCCAGTAATGGACGGTTTAAATTTAAACATTAAGCCTGGCGAAAAAATTGGTTTAGTCGGCCGCTCTGGTGCAGGTAAATCAACACTTGTTAACTTGTTACTGCGTTTTTACGATACCGACTCAGGAACAATAAAAATTGATGGGCAAAACATCACAGACGTAAGCCAAGAAAGTCTACGCCGCTACATAGCGATGGTTACGCAAGACACTTCCCTGCTTCATCGCTCAGTAAAAGACAACATTTTGTACGGTCGTCCCGATGCAACACAAGACGAAATGATCAACGCGACCAAGCAAGCTAAAGCACTTGAGTTTATAAACGACTTAGTAGATAGCAAAGGTAACAAAGGCTTTGATGCACAGGTAGGCGAACGCGGTGTTACACTTTCGGGCGGACAGCGCCAGCGTATTGCTATTGCTCGTGTACTTCTTAAAAACGCTCCAATACTTATACTCGACGAAGCCACCAGCGCACTCGACTCAGAAGTAGAAGCGGCAATTCAGGCAAGTCTTGATGATTTAATGACAGGCAAAACAGTAATCGCGATAGCGCACAGGCTCTCAACCATTGCACAAATGGATAGATTAATTGTACTTGATGATGGCGGCGTAGTTGAGCAAGGCACTCATGAAGAACTAATCGCTAAAGGCGGGATTTACGCCGCTCTTTGGACTCACCAAACGGGTGGGTTTATAGGCGTCGATTAGCCATTAATATTACCTTACTGTAGACGTGGTTTATATTCTGCTGCTACCTAAACAAAAAAGCGAAGATGCCTTAAAGGCTCTTCGCTTTTTTGTTTAAAGTTATAAATAGAGTTTATAACTTTTTTATAAATTAAGAGATTAGTCTTAACCCTATCATTATCAGCATAACCACATTAGCAAGCACACCAATTAAAAAGAAGTAACTACGTGGGCTTGGGTTTTTCTCCGTTGCTATAGCGTAGTACAGCGCCATGTGAATTAAACGCGCAATTAAGTACACCCAAATACACATTGCAAAAATCGGGCTTTGATAATTAATTACAAACGCAAATAACACCGTACCTATAAATAATGCGCTGTTTTCAAGCGTATTATGAAACGTACGATGCGCTCTAAATATAAAGCTATCGTGCGATAAATCCTCGTCAATTTTACCTGGTACAGCATTTGGCTCTTTAGCTTTGCTAAACGTAGCCACAGCCCACTGTACAAGCAACATAATTAAATAGAGGTAAAATGCCAAATAGGCCGAAAGTGCAACTTCAGTCATTACTAAATCCCTTATTTTGTTTTTTAACTTAGTTTAGAGTGCAATTTTAAAGCCTAGGTTAATACACTGATATTTAAAGGGTTAATTTAATAAGCCTAATTACATATGTAAGTAACTCACGGCGTTGTATAAAATTTACTTGTTATGATTTTAAAAATAACATCAAAACTGAGCTGTATACTGCTGGATTTACTCTGATCTAAAAAGCTTAAACTCTTCAAACGCACAATCCCACAACACAACTTGATTACGACCCAAAGACTTAGCCTCATAAAGTGCTAAATCAGCCTGTTCAATTAACTCAGAAGGTGTTCTGGCTTTAAATTTAATAGACGTAACCCCAAAACTACACGTAACAGGAATATTATCAAATATCGCTTTTTCTACTTTAATACGAATAGCTTCAGCAATACGTATTGCTTGCTCTTGAGTCGTGTTGGGTAAAATAATACAAAATTCTTCGCCACCAAAACGGGCAACGCTATCGCTCGTACGTATATTAGCTTGTAAAAGACTGGCAACGCCACAAAGTACGGTGTCGCCAATGCTGTGCCCATAAGTATCATTAACGCTTTTAAAATGGTCAATATCGACCATTAAAATACAATATTCTTCAATCTGAGGTAAATCCAAAAAGTCGCGATTCATAATCTCAAATAAAATGCGGCGGTTATAACAATTGGTTAAAGGGTCTCTCGCGGCCAAATAGTCTAACTCTTCATTACGTTTTTTAGAGGCAATAAAGCTTCGATAAACCAATAAAACAATAGCTAAACAAGCGGCTAATAAAAATGCGAGCGCAATACTCGCGTATTTGTTTTTTGCAAGCTCTAGCTCTGATATAACCCTAGCTTGGCCTGATATTTCAATTTCATTGTTTTTCTTTTCAAGCTCAAGTTGATGGAGTTTTTCTTTTTCTCTTAACGTCTCCAGCTCTATTTCCATTTTGTGAGAATGCAAATGTGCTTTTTCAAGAGCAAGCTTACTTTCGTCTCTTTCGTATTGAATGATTCCGGTCAGGGCTATTTCTTCTTCCGCGTAACGTAGTGATTCATTTATTCGTCCACGCTGTTTTTCTGCTATTCGAATTTCACGATAAGCGTATAGCATATGTAACTTATCATCTATTTCGGTTGATAAAGCGAGTGACCTTTTTAGTAAAGAAATCGCCTCATTTGTATCAATACCAATTAAAATCGCCGCAAGCGCTGTTAGCGACTTTATCTCATAAAGCTTACTGCCCGTTTCTCTGGCGAACGACAACGACTCTTTGTAATACTCTATAGCCTTGTTTTTATTCCCTTGGGCACGATAGATATTAGCAATAATACGCGCTGTTATAGAAATGTAGGATGTAAGATTTTTGGTTTTATAAGTTACGTAAGCTTTCTGAGCAAATTTCATCGCTGATTCTAAGTCGCCAGACTCATAGTTAATAACAGCCATTTCTCTTAAGGCCGACGCGAGCGTTTTTTCCTCGACCACACCTTTTGGTAAATCAATGGTTATTTGATAGAAAATCTCGGCCTGATCAAACTGCTTTAATCGTGTGTATAGCAGCCCCATTTGATTGGATGTTTTAGCAATCCCAAGCACGTTATTTACTTTTTTATAATATAAATATGCCTCATTTATATGCTTAAGTGATTTTTCATAAAGGTTGATATGTCGATAAATAATACCAGCACCTAATAATGCTTTAGCCAAGCCAACAGGATCGTCAATGTCTTTATGTATTTCTAATGCACGAGTGCTGTAATCAAGGGCTAAAACTAAGTTGTCTAAATAGCGCTGCGCTTCTGCTAGTGTATTTAATGTACGCGCCATCAACTTTAAATCATCTAAATTAGTATATATCTCTAAAGCTTTGGTATAAAAATGAGCTGTTTGCTCTCTATTTTCAAGGCGCTTATACGACTGAGCTAATTTTTTATACGTTTCACCTAACTGTTTTTGTATTTGTTCGTCTTTATTTACAAGGTATTTTAAAGCAGATGAATATTGCGTGATCGCGTCATTGTATTTTTTTTGTTCATAAAACGAATCCCCCTTTGTTAGGAGTACTTGTGCTATAAAAAACTCATCGCCATACACAAGCGTTGTTGGTAATAAAGTTTCAATGCGGTTAGCAAGTTCGTCATAACGTTTTTCATCTGATAATATTTTTATATAATTAATAGACGCCTTTATTTGGTTGCGTGAATCATTTAATTTACTGTAATAAGCCGAGGATTGTGAAAAATGATGAAGCGACTCATTAATATTGTTATTTTTTTTATTCGCTTTACCTAATAAGTTATGTAATTTTGCGCTGAGTAACGTGTCATCAGCACTTTGCGCTTGTAACAACAACGCCTTACTTAGTTCGATACTTGTTATAACGTCAGTATCCATAAGTAATTCGGCTCTTTTTAGCAGCCCTGCATTAGATTCATTGATTAAACTGTATGAGGTGGTTTCTTGCGCGTAAGCGCTACTTAAACTAATAAACAAAGCAAAAAGCAAAGCTTTCACTAACAATTTAGAATTATAAATTCGATTTACGAAGAAAGTGTGTACTTGCGAAGTTAAGTCCATCTTTCGCGTGTGATACGAGTAAGTGTAAAATTCCATATTTACCATTTTAGTGATTTGTTATTAATTTAATGCAAAAATTCTGGCGATAAAATATACACATAAAGACTGCAGGTCAAGTTTCGCTGCAATATGGGTAATTGTTAATTTATGATTTTAGCATAATTATGCATATTGCAGCTTAATTCTTTTTTAGCTTAATCGTACGCTGTAAGTTATTAAATGAGAAAACCTAGCTTCTTAGTTTAAGGGTAACCAATACAACACCGTGGTCGGTAGTTAAATCATCACGATCGTACTCGGGGTTTATTAAGTGCCTGTCGTAAGTGTTATAAGCGCTTACTTCAAAAAAGCTGTCATCGTAACTAGCGTCAAACTCACACGACAATAAAATGTAATCAAGCACAGAGCTGCTCGCCCCATAATAATGTGTCGGCGGCCTTAACGGTGCAGGCTTTGTTATATTTATATTTTTTACTTGGCTTTTATCCGCTGAATCAATAATCTCGCTGTTATTGCTATCACAATCACTTTGTACATCGTTTGTTATTGCTTCATCGCTAATCACTTCATCATTACTTAGCTGCGACTTAACAAACAAATCCCATGAATCATTTAGACAATATTTAGCGAGGTAGGTTTTAGCATCAAACGCAGGTGCAAAGCGTAGCGTACTCGTCAGTAAATGGCTTAATACGCCATCCGCAAGTTCATTATTGAAGTCCCCCATTAATAGCATGGGTTGTTGCGTAGCTTCGCGGCGAGTAATCATTTGTATCATTAGCAATGTAGCTTCACTACCACGCTGAATAGTTGAGCCCCAACCACCCGCTACATTCGCTTTTAAAATCTCAATTATGTTTTGCTCGGGCGCTAGCTCTTTGTTGTGTTCATCAACATTAATCATCGGGCGCTTAGATTTAAAATGCACCACATAACAATCAGTATTGCCTATGTGAGGTAAAGTAACGGTCGCTCTCAATACCTTACGACTAAAAGTAAACTCACTATTAAGGCCAAGCGTACTTGCGAGCTCACTATCGTGTTCAACCGCTGCTACCTCAACTATGGGATATTTAGAGGCAATTGCTACCACGGGACGTTTATAAATAAAATCATCAATCACCTCTGGCGTATCAACTACAGCAAAGTAATTATAACCTTGCTCAGCAGCTAGCTCTTTTAACGAATCAATACTAAACACCTCCTGAAAACCAATCACATCAGGCGCATGTTCTGTTAAGTAATCAACAATCCAACGCTGCTTTTTAGCCCACTGCTGCGCGGTATAAATTTTCTCAAACTCATAGTATGCATTGGGTGGCACAAGGTAGTTAAACAGGTTAAATGTGGCTATTTTTAGTTGGGTGTTAATAATTACAGATTCATCACTATTTAAATCTGTATCTAACTGTTTAAGATCTTGATTACTGATGGGTATCGCCTAAGTAAAGTTGAAAATGTTGCTTGCTTATAAACTATCATTTTATTACATGTTTACGTAATAAATCAGCCAGCTTAATAACAATTTTATACAGTCTTTTAATTATGTATTTATTATATCCCTCAATAAATAGCATTAACGCGCCTAAACAGATAAAATTCGCGACAATTAAATATGAGCAAAGTGAAGTTGTAATGAGTAGAAAGATTGAACTATTAGCCCCAGGCGGTGATGTAAACGCGGTAAAAGCCGCCATTGTAGCCGGTGCTAATGCGGTTTATTGTGGGTTAGATACCTTTAATGCACGTAACCGAGCGTCTAATCTTTCGTTTGATGAGCTTAACGGTGCACTTCGCCTAGCCCATGAATACGGCTGTGAGATTTTTTTAACGCTAAATGTAGTTATATTAGAGCACGAAATGGGTGCGCTATTTAAGCTATTAAATCAGCTAGTAAATACCACGCTCGATGGCATTATTGTGCAAGATTTAGGGTTGTTCAATATAGTTAAAAAGCACTTTCCTACGTTGCATATTCACGCATCAACTCAGTTAACCACGCATAACGAATCACAAGTTGAGTTTTTAGCGCGCATTGGCGCTACACGTGTAAATTTATCGCGCGAGCTTAACTTAACTGAAATTAAAATACTGACCGACGTAGCGCATAAATGCGATGTATTAACCGAAGTGTTTGTACATGGTGCTTTATGTATCGCGTTTTCGGGGCAATGTTACTCAAGCTCGGTAAGTGTGGGTAACTCGGGTAACCGTGGTCGCTGCTCGCAAGCATGTCGTGACGAATACGAGCCAACGGCCATGGGTAACAAGCATCCGTTAAACTTAAAAGATAACTCAGCTTATTTTGATTTACCAGAGCTTGTAGCCGCAGGTGTTGACTCGTTAAAAGTAGAAGGCCGCATTAAAGGCGCTAACTACGTACATACGGTTATTGATAGCTGGCGCAAACAGATAGACACGTTTGTGCAAACCGGTAACCTAATTGAAGACGACTCAAGCTTGTATAAAGTATTTAACCGTAACTTTACTAATAAGTTTTTAACCGGTGACATGACCAGAAACATGTTTACCGATAACCCGCGCGACCATAGCTTTGATCACGCTAACGAAAAAAACAACGCAATTTCAGTGGTGCAAATTTACGATGCACAGCAAGAGCTTTCTACTCAAAAAAGTGAAATTGATTCGTTAGTTAAAAAGAAAATTGAATTTTTAGATATTTCAAAGCGCGAGCTTCGTTTTGAATTTTCAGGACAGTTAAACCAGCCATTTACTGTAACGCTGGTTATTAATGATAAAAACGATAGTTCGTTAATAAATGAAAGCGCAAATTTAAACACTGAGCAACCTCAGCGCTTTGAAGTGCAATCGCAAATGGTTATGCATACCGCTGATAAATCAGTTGTTGATATTGCTGCCATTGATAAGCGCTTTAAAACGTTTAGTAATGCCAATTTTGAAATTAAAAATATGGATTACTCAAACCTCGACGATAACTTAAGCATTCCGTTTAAAGAGCTAGCGCGCATTAAAAAGCAGGTAGCATTTTTATTAAACGAAGGCAAAGACGTGATAGCCCCTGTTGAATTACCTAAATTGGTGAATCACGAAAAAGCCGAAAATAAAACGACTCTCTCTGTTTTAATATCGGACATAAAAGACGCTCACTTATGTGATTTAACCGACGGCGATGTTTACTTTAAATTACCTGAGAGCTTTAGAACCGATAACGATAAATACATAAATGTATTTTTAGAACATCCGCAGTTAATTCCGTGGTTTCCAGCTGTACTAATTGGTAAAGATTTTGAAGAAGCTGTACGTTTACTCGAGGTTGTAAAACCTAAACTTATTATTAGTAATAACACAGGCGTAGCATACAAAGCAGTGCAAATGGGTATTGACTGGATTGCAGGCCCGTTACTAAACACCACAAACTCTTATGCGTTATTAACGCTACAAGAGGATTTAAATGCTAAAGGCGCGTTTATTTCAAACGAGATTAACAAACAGCAAATGCGCAGTATTAAACGCCCTAACAACTTTAAAATGATGTACAGCATTTATCATCCAATACTAATGATGACCAGCCGACAATGCTTTTTCCAGCAAACCGTAGGCTGTAAAAAGCCACGTATTGATGCAAGCTGTATGCTGAGCTGTAAAAAAGAAACAACCGTTACCAATGTTAAAGGCATTAGCTTTGCAATTGATAAACAAAAAGGCGGCTACCCGAGCATTTATAACCACGAGCAATTTTTAAATATGGATATTGTGACCGATTATGCCGACAAGTTTGACGAGTTTATGATTGATTTAACCGACATTGGCTCAGGCGATAAAGAAAAACTCGATAAAGCCGTGTTACTTGCGCATTTTCAGGATTTAATTAGCGGGCAAACACAAGCAGCTGATCAGTTAAATCACATGGTAAAAGTAAAAACACGTCAGCAATATGTTGAAGGCTTAAACAGCTAAGGTAAGTATTAAAATGACATTGCCATTATTATATTCATTACAACACTGCCCATATGCAATGCGCGCACGAATGGGTATTTTAATGGCAGAGCAACACGTGTTACTACGCGCTATAAAAACTAAAAATAAGCCAGCGCATCTTTTGCAAATATCGCCAAAAGGTACAGTGCCTGTTTTATTATTGCCGAATAATCAAGTTATAGATGAAAGCCTAGACATTATGCTGTGGGCTTTAAAGCAAAATGATTCGCATAATTTACTGCATACTCAAGACCCATTAGCACTTGAGCGCATGCTTGAATTAATTAAGCTAAACGATACGCAATTTAAACCGGTGCTCGAAAAGTACAAATTTTATGCTCGTACAAAAGACATGGCACAAATTTATTACCAAAAAGCCTGCGAAGAGTTTATTAAGCAATTTGAAGCAAAACTAACCACCCATAAATACTTAATGGGCAATGAAAAAAGCCTAGCCGATTATGCTCTGCTGCCATTTATTAGGCAGTTTGCCCGCGTAGATAAACACTGGTACTTACAAAGTGAATACACGCATGTACGCGCATGGTTAAACGAATTTTTACACGCCCCTATGTTTACCAAAGTTATGACCAAATTTGATTTGTATATGGACTGCGGCGAAGAGTTTTTATACGGCGTTAAAAAATCTTAACTTAGCCTTTGTTTTATAGAAATTTTATTGTCATAGCCAACTACAAAGCTAAGCATTGAATTATTCTCATCATCGGATTTAAGCCCTTTATTTACGCTATACTGCCCTCCCCATTACTAACAAACGCTATGCATTATGAACTACTCAAACTTTGGCACTAAATTCACACAACCCAACGGCATTACTCAGTTAATGGAAGATTTAGGCGGTGCTAAAAACAGCAACAATCCTAATATTGTTATGCTGGGTGGCGGTAATCCCGCATTAGTACCACAAGTAAATGAGGTTTTTTTAAGTGAATTACAAAAACTCGTTGCCAGTAACAAGGTATCGCAGGTATTTGGCCTTTACGACGGCCCGACTGGTAACGACGAGTTTAGAGCTGCATTAGCAGGCCAGCTAAGTAAAGAGTTCGCATGGGATATTAGCGCCGATAACGTAGCACTTGGTAATGGCAGCCAAGCTAACTTTTTTGTATTGTTTAATATGTTGGCAGGCGAAATGCCGGATGGCAGCCATAAAAAGATTTTATTTCCCCTTGCGCCAGAGTACATAGGTTATGCCGATCAAGGTTTATCGGCTGATATGTTTGTTGCCATAAAGCCTGATATCGAAATTTTAAATACAGGTAGTGCATCAAAACAGTTTAAATACGTCATTGATTTTAAAGCAGTTGAAAAAGTACTAGCAAACGACAGCAGCATAAGCGCACTGTGCGTCTCACGCCCTACCAATCCAACAGGTAATGTAATTACTGACGATGAAGTAAAACACCTTGATTTGCTCGCTAAGCAATATGGTATTCCACTCATTATTGATAACGCGTACGGCGATCCGTTCCCAGGTTGTATTTACACCGACGCAAATCTAACGTGGAACTCAAACATTATTTTGTGTATGTCACTTTCAAAACTTGGCCTACCGGGTTTACGCAGCGGTATTGTGGTTGCACACAATGAGATTATTAAAGCAATTGGCCGCGTAAATGGCAGCATGGTGTTATCGCCAAATAGTATTGGTCCAAGCTTAGTGACACGCTTAATTAACGACAACGAACTACTCCCACTGTGCCGCAACGTTGTACTGCCCTTTTATCGTAATAAAGCACACATAGCGATTGAGTTGTTTGATGAAGTATTTGCCGAATTGCCTGTTTATTTGCACAAAGTTGAAGGCGCATTTTTTATGTGGCTGTGGTTTAAAGATACAAAAATGACAAGCGAGGTGTTGTATCAAAAGCTTAAAGAGCAAGACGTGTATGTGATCCCAGGTCACAACTTTTTTATCGGCATTGACGACAGCTGGGCGCACAAGCACGAGTGTATTCGTATTAACTATGCTACCGATGCAGATACCCTAAAAAAAGGCTTAGAAGCGATTAAAAACCTAATAAAGTAAATATACTGATGCCGATATTAATATCGGCATAAGTCATTTAACTCGCTTATATATTCGTTTAAAATTAATGCAAACGCACTGTACCCCCTTTAAATTTATATACAAGTTGGTATCCTACGCGCCCTTTTTAATAGCAATTCGCTTAATTAAGTGATCTATTCTGAGGTGAGAAAATCGTGTCGATAACCAGGCAAAAATTTCGTTATTTAGTTGTTATCACTAATTGCTCCTGCATTGCTCTGCATCCATGCAGTCGTATATCAGAAATTTTTAACGCAGTTAGCGTCATATTTAATCCCTCAAATTGATTAAGTATTATTGCGGGTTGGTATAACATATGCTTATTAAAAAAGAACCAGCCAAGGGGCGATAATCGCTGCAAGGCACTTACTGTAAGTGGCAGCAATAACACAACAGGCATCGCGTATAATTTATTGATTTTAAACGTTAGATGTAACTTTAAATAGCAACATGCAATAGCACTATTAAGGTCAATTATGCGATTAGGACCAGGACTACTCGTCACCGCTGCCTTCATTGGACCAGGGACCATTACTACCGCCAGCGTGGCAGGTGCAAACTTTGGTTTTGCACTTATATGGACGTTACTGTTTTCAGTAGTTGCCACTATATTATTACAATCTATGGCGGCGCGCCTTGGCGTTGCTACCGGGCAAGATTTAGCTCAAGCACTCAGAGCACATATTCAAACGCCTTTATTTAAATCTTTAGCTATATTTTTAGTCATTAGCGCCATTGGCGTGGGCAGTGCAGCTTACGAAGCGGGTAACTTAAGTGGCGCTAGCATGGGATTAATTGAAATATTCCCTCAAGTTAACTCCCAACTATGGACACCACTTATTGCTTTTTTAAGTGCAGCTTTACTTTATAGCGGTAAACATAAAGTGGTTGAAAACGCGCTAATTTTACTCGTTATTTTAATGAGCTTAGTGTTTATCTCAACACTTGTAATGGCCGCGCCTTCACTGGGTGATGTATTTGCTGGTTTTATTCCTAGTATGCCTGAGGGTTCGATTACAACCATACTCGCTTTAGTTGGCACTACCATTGTGCCGTACAACTTATTTTTACACTCCGGCGTGCTCGCTGCTAGACACGACAGTAATAGCGATATGGAAAAAGTGATCAAACAAACAAATGTTGATACAGGCCTATCAATCACCTTAGGCGGTGTGATCACTTTAGCTATTTTATCTACAGCTTCAGTCGCATTTTATGGCACCGATGCGGGGCAAATTAGTGCGGCTAACATGGCCGTGCAGCTAGAGCCATTGCTTGGTGACGCCGCTCATTACTTTTTTGCTATTGGCTTATTTGCTGCAGGTTTAACAAGCGCGATTACAGCGCCGCTTGCCGGTGCTTATGCTGTGTGTGGCATGTTAGGGTGGTCAAACGATATGAGTAACACGCGCTTTAAAGGCGTTGCTATTGTTATTTTATTGTTTGGTGCTGCTGTGGCGTCACTCGGTTTAGACCCTGTCGCGGTAATTATATTCGCGCAAGCGGCTAACGGGTTATTACTCCCTATTGTTAGCACCTACCTTGTATGGCTGGTTAATCAAAAAGGGGTTATGGGAAACTACACTAACTCTTTGGTGTTAAACCTGGTAACCCTACCCGTTTTAATCCTAATTTTTGGGCTAAGTAGCTACAAACTAATTAGTTTAATTTTTTAATTCAACTCTAAAAACCATATTTAAAGGCCGCTGTTTACAATAAACAGCGGCCTTTATTTATTAATCACTAAATAACGTATAAGCCGTATTTATATTCACACATCTAACACGATTTTTGGGTTTTAGTTGCCTTAACTAATTGCGAAAACGCAAAACCACCTACCGCGCCTGCAAGCAGTTGAGCATAAAAACCCCAGCCTCTTGCGCCCGCTATAATATGAATATTCATAATTGATTCAATAGCAATTAACACAATAGCAAATGCCACAATGCCAGCAATAACAAATAGCTGAGTACTGTATTTTTGAACCTTTTTATTAAGCTTTGCGGTAACAAAAAAAGCGATGGCAAGTGCTACGGCAATAATAGCGCCGTAGGTAGGTAATAGGCCTAACCAATCATCAAGCGTTAAACTAGCACGATCACTAAAGCCCACCACTACACCTACATTAACTAATTGATTGACAACGTATTGGCTATGAAACAAGCTAGCAAGTGTGAATGTAAGTAACCAAGAAACTAAAAATGAAGGCAATATACGTGTTAAAAACGACATGGTTATCTCAACTTAAAATAAAGCTTTTCTCTTATGCAAGTCATGCTAGCAAAGGCTTGCCCCGTAAACAATGTATCTCTTTTTTTACTTTGCTTTCGCTTTTTTCGTTTTCTGTTAATGCAGATGCTACGTTACCAAAGGAGCAATACAGTACAAAAACACTGGCTACGCAATTACAGTCTCCGTGGAGCATGGTTGAACTACCAAACGGCACATGGCTAATTACAGAGCGTGATGGCCACGTAGTTATAGTTAAAAACAACGTGCAATCAAGAGTAAAATTAAACCTAACAGGTTTATACGTTGCAGGCCAAGGTGGTTTACTCGACATTGTATTATCACCAGATTATAACAACTCCAAAGAAATTATTTTTACTTATGCCCAAGGTGATGCAAGCGCAAACAGGCTTGTTGTTGCCAAAGCCACGTTTAATGGCACTGACTTTTCAAAGCCTAACGTTATTTATAAAGTAGCGACTGATAAAAACACACCGCAACATTACGCAGGACGCGCCCTTGTCCTACCCGACAATACGTTATTAATTTCAACGGGCGATGGGTTTGACTTTAGAGAGCAAGCACAAGTTATCACCAGCCAACTTGGTAAAATATTACGTATAAACCTAGATGGCACCATACCAACAGATAACCCATTTATTAATCACAAAAACCCAAATGCACATGCTGTTTACTCACTTGGTCATCGTAACCCTCAAGGCTTAGTTTATGATTACGATACGCAGCAAATTGTTAGCAACGAACACGGCCCTGCAGGCGGTGACGAGCTAAACTACTTAACCGCTGGGACTAATTATGGCTGGCCGGTAATCACCTATGGCAAAGATTACTCGCAAGCGCGTATTTCACCATTTACCGAATATAAAGGCATGCAAAAACCAAGTGTTAATTGGACGCCATCAATAGCGCCATCAGGCATGGCGTATTACGGGTCTAAACATACCGCCTTCCCTTCATTGCAACAACATGTGCTTATCACTACTCTTGTTGATAAAAAGCTCTACAGCGTTAACCTGGCCAATGGTGAATTTACGCAGTCTCACGTATTTCCTAAGGCTGCAGGCAGGTTAAGAGATGTGTTTATAACTGATAAAGGTAACGTCGCGGTATTAACTGACGGTAAAGAGGCAAAGCTAATGTTGATGACATCAAATTAATTAACAAAGGGGATAAGAGCCGCTGCGCTTTTAAAGTAAGTAGCGGCTTTCAATAAGCCACTTTGGTTAATTAAGTAATTTGATCAGTAAGATCAGGGGTTAACCCCTTTAGTTTTAAGATTAAGGTGAGCGTCTTCATTATGTTATTAATAACGTTCTTGTCTCCAATTGCCTTTGCATATACTTACTGTGCTTGTTATTTACCCGATTCTAATTGCTGTCTCAATAATTCAATAAGTTGAGTGTTAAGCCCGGTAATTTCTGCTTCTAGTACCCTCACTTTAGCCTGCGACTCTTCATCATCTTTACTGCGTAATAATGCAGTTTCCTGTAATAGTTTTTCTATCTTTTCTTGTATTTCAGCAATCTGTTCATCAATAGGATCTTCTTCTGATTGTGATGCCTGACTTGCATCTTCATTGCCTGATAATTTACGTAACGCTTCACGATTTTGATCTCCCAGACTTTTTTCTTTTCCTTCTTCGGATATATCCACTTGGTCACTTTGAACCGCTGCTTTGTGCACAGTCGCTTTTTCGGTTACTTCATCGGCTACCAACTTTAAAATTTGTTTTTGCGGGTAAGTTTCTAAAGGTTTAGAGGTTATGTGAACTGACATTTTATCCATTTTAATATTCCTTGTTCCGTCAATTATTAGCGACCAGTGGTTAACTATAAATATAATGCTTTACCAAAAGCCAATTGTAATAGCCCTTGTTTGATTCTTTATTAAATTACACTTCACTCACAAGCTTGCCCATTGCTTTTTTAAACCAACAAGGTGAACAATACCAAAAGATAAACAAATAATAGAACTCCAAACCCAAAACTCAGGCGAACGCCCCATAGGGTTATTTATTAGAAAGAATCCAGCAACACCACGAGCTAAATAAATAAAAGTTATTAACACAAGAGCTAGGCGGATGAATGGAAGTTTAAAAATAACACCTGCGGCTGAAAATGCATACAATGACCAAGTTGATAGAATCAGAACAATTACACTAGTAATAAGAGTTGGTTTAATACTTCCTTGCTCAGAAAGTAATGCCATTTGCTCTCCTGCACCGAAGAACCGATACCAAGAACCTCCAAAATAGATACAACCCAAATGCAAAGTTGCTACAACAGCACTTAATGTACCTGCAATTATTAGAAAAACATTCATAGAGCGATAAAACCTCCGTGAGACATAACGAACCTGTAAATTAGCTGGTTTATTTATCTTGATAAACAAACCATAGCCGGGTTTCTACCTGGGTACAATCGATTGTTGAATGTTTACGCGTGATATCAAAGCTCGCATTAAACTAGACAGCCACTCCAATTGTAAATTAATCTGGCGCTAATGGTGAGTTTACGCAGTCTCACATATTCCCAGAGACCGCAGGACGATTAAGAGATGTGTTTGTAACAACTGAGGAAAATATAGCTATATTAACCGATGGGGAAGATTCAAAGCTTATGTTGGTGATACCGAATTAATTTACATGAAATAACCAACAATAAAGCTAATGGCCAAAGGAAAACCTCATAATACCATCATCAAATCATTGACGTTTAAGTGGACACGAATACTATTTAGGTGCTGGAAAACAC
>NZ_JADYXM010000024.1:0-21812 GCF_015864305.1 Pseudoalteromonas sp. NZS71_1
ATGATTGCTTTATATTGTTAAAGAACGTTGCGATTATAAAGTTAAACTTTATCTCGCTAGGGCTGCGCATATTACGCTTTCCTATTTTTTTGTCAACACTTAAATTTAAACTTTCTAAAAATATTCAATCTAAGTTTTACTTAACACCCTAAGTTGTTCGTGCCTCGCTATGCGTTGGCGTTTCCCGTCTCAGTGGGGTCGCATTATAGGGAGATCCGAAAACAGATCAACCCTTTTTTGAAGAAAACTTGAAATAATGTGCTGTTCGCTGAGTATTTGAGCTAAACACGTTAAAAACACAACATAACTAGCAAATTATTAACAACTAAAGGTGTTNACGTTAAAAACACAACATAACTAGCAAATTATTAACAACTAAAGGTGTTTAAACTTCACTAATATTAAAAGTGAGCTTAAACGATCTTCATATAAAGACTTACACCCCATATGATCAATACGATCGTTAATGAAAGTGTTACGGCTGCAGATCCCATATCTTTGGCTCTACCTGACAATACATGCAATTCTGTACTTACTCGATCTGTTAATGCTTCAATGGCAGAGTTTAGCAATTCAACTATTAGAATAATAAGCAGTGAGCTAATTAGTATTGCCCAGTGTAATAATGATGAAGCAAGCCAAAATGAAGTGGGGAATAATATAAGGCTTAGTAATAGCTCTTGTCTAAATGCAGCTTCTTCTTTAAATGCTGCTTTAAAGCCAAGATAGGAGCAATAGGTTGCTTTGAAAACGCGTTTGAGGCCTAAGCCATTTGGTTTTAATACATCTTTCATTAATAAACTCTATGAATGAAGGTCAAAATAAAGCCCCGCACTGCGAGGCTTTTTATTTATGCTACGCCGTATTGATCACGGTAAGCTTTAACTGAGGCTAAATGCTCGCCCATCGTCCCTTGGTTTTCAAGGTAACTAATAAGGTCTGCTAATTTTACAATCGAGATTACTTTGGTATTAAAGTCGCGTTCAACTTCTTGAATAGCTGATAACTCGGCTTTACCTTTTTCTTGGCGATCTAATGCAATTAAAACACCACTAAGGTCTGCACCATTTTGTGCAATAATTTCCATGGACTCACGAATAGCGGTACCTGCGGTAATTACATCATCAACTAGCATTATTTTGCCATTGAGTTCTGAGCCTACTAATGTACCACCTTCACCGTGTGCTTTTTTCTCTTTACGGTTAAAACAGTACGGTACATCTTTATCATGGTGATCTGCTAATGCAACTGCCGTCGTTGTCGCGATTGGGATACCCTTATACGCGGGGCCAAATAGTACATCGTACTCTATCGCTGAATCTTTTAGTGCTGATGCATAAAAACGACCTAAACGTGCTAAGTCACGACCTGTATTAAACAAACCGGCATTAAAAAAGTAAGGACTTATGCGCCCAGACTTTAAAGTAAACTCACCAAATTTTAATACCTGCTTCTCTAGAGCAAATTCTATAAACTCTTTTTGATAATCTTTCATATCTAGTGGCCTACCTATTTATGCTAATGCTTGCTTTTGTACGTCAATGATTTCACGAATAGAATGTTTAGCTAAAGTAAGTAACTCATCTAGCTCATCAAACGAGAAAGGTTCGCCTTCGGCTGTACCTTGAATTTCTATAATTTTACCTGTTTCGGTTAAAATTACATTCATATCAGTTTCTGCTGCTGAATCTTCAATATATTCTAAATCGCTAATTGCTTGGCCTTTGTATATACCTACTGAAATAGCCGCAATCATATGTTTAAGTGGGTTTGAATTAATCATACCCTTGGCACGCATATGCGTTAGCGCATCAACAAGTGCAACACATGCACCACTTATAGAAGCAGTACGTGTACCGCCATCTGCTTGAATTACATCACAGTCGATAGTGATTGTGTTTTCGCCAAGTGCTTTTAAATCAACAGCAGCACGAAGTGCACGTGCAATTAAACGTTGAATTTCCATAGTACGACCGCCCTGCTTACCACGTGCAGCTTCTCGAGCATTACGCGTATGCGTTGCTCGCGGTAACATACCGTATTCAGCATTGATCCAACCTTTACCCTGACCTTTCATGAAACGAGGAACGCCCGATTCGACAGTAGCTGTACAAAGTACTTTGGTGTTACCAAACTCAACAAGTACTGAGCCTTCAGCATGCAAAGTATAATTACGTGTAAATGTAACAGGTCTAATTTGGTTAGGTGTTCTTTCGCTTGGACGCATTGACGATCCCCTTAATTCAGAATTTGCGACATTATAAGTGTATGTGGGTATAGATACCATGCTGATTTAAATAAATAGCTGTATGCAAAATATTCAGTGTATTAAATTTTCCCTAGAGCTTAAGCGGTGTTACGGTATAATCATCGTAATATTGTATTTATAAATTTAGGAAAATATCCATGATCCACAGTATGACAGCTTATGCGCGTCGCGAAATAAAAGGCGATTGGGGAACTGGCACTTGGGAAGTTCGTTCAGTGAACCAGCGTTACCTTGAAACATTTATTCGCGCACCAGAGCAATTTCGTGGCATGGAGCCAGTTATTCGTGAGCGTTTACGCAAACACTTACAACGCGGTAAAGTTGAGGTTTTTTTAAAGTTTGTAGCAAATCCTGCCCATGTTGGTGAGCTATCAATTAACCAAGCCCTTGCTGAGCAACTTATAAATAGCGCGAAATGGGTTCAACAGCAAAGTAATGGCGACATTAATCCTGTTGATATATTACGTTGGCCTGGTGTTATGGAAGCTGAAGAACTTGATATGGATAGCGTTAATACAGCACTAATTGCTGGTCTTGATCAAGTAATCGAAGATTTTAAATCAGCTCGTGGCGATGAAGGTGCAAACCTTGAAGAAATGATAGCAATCCGCCTTGATGCGATTTTAGAGCAAGTAGAAATTGTAGAAACGCACATGCCTGAGATTGCTAAGTGGCAACGTGAAAAACTGGCTCAAAAGCTAGAAGACTTAACAGCAAACATTGACGAGTCGCGCCTTGAACAAGAACTTATTTATCTTGCTCAAAAACAAGATGTAGCTGAAGAATTAGATCGTTTAAAGTCTCACGTTAAAGAAACTAAAAAAATCCTTAAAAAAGGTGGCGCATGCGGCCGCCGCCTAGATTTTATGATGCAAGAATTTAATCGTGAAGCTAACACGCTAGCATCTAAGTCTATCAATAGTGACATCACTACTGCCGCTGTAGAGTTAAAAGTGTTGATTGAACAAATGAGAGAACAGATCCAAAACATAGAATAGCGTTTCAGCCTGTTTTAACTTGTTTATAACTCATTAATAAGCCTAGATTTTTCTAGGCTTTTTGTTTTCTACCGTTCATACTAGCCCCCTATTGTACGTGTCCAAGTGGTTACCAAAGTGGTTACCAAACCGCTTGGTAACCACTTTTTATAATCCTTGGTAACCATTTTTGATGTAACTCAATGAATGTAAAAGAAATCAAAGCCAATATTAAGAGCTGTAAAACGCTTAGGTTTAGTATTAGTGACGGGCTGTATATAAAGCCTAACAAAAATAAGAAGAGTGGAGCATGGGAGCTTCGATATACTATAAATGGTAGCCGTCGCTTTATGACGCTTGAAGGAAGCAACTTTCCTGAAATGACTTTGACTGATGCAAAGGCATTAGCAAATAATATTAAGCAGCAAATAAAGAATGGTATTGATCCGCTAGCTGAGCGAGCCAGAAGAAACGAAGAACATATAATAACTATCACTGACTTATTTGATGACTGGTATAAAGGGGTTAGTCATAAACTGAAACATCCTCATATTCAACTTCGTTATTTCAATAATGAGATAAAACCCCAGATAGGAAGACTTAAGATAACGGATGTAAATGCACGAGACATTCGCTCTATTCTACAAAAAGCTGTATCAGAAGGTCGCCCTTCAATTGCAAATAAAGCTCTCCTTCAGTGTAAACAACTTTTTAAGCATGCCCAAAAGCTAGATTTAACAACATCAAACCCTGCTATAGCTTTCAATGAATCAGATGCTGGTGGTTCAGGACAAAGCCGTACTCGCTGTCTAACACTAGAAGAACTTAAAAGTACATTCAGTACCTTTCGTAAACACAGTGATATTTTTACTAGAGACAATTATATAGCCGTAATTTTACTTTTAGCATTAGGTATTCGCAAAGGTGAGTTAATTGCATCCAAATGGGATGAATTTAACTTTGACGGACTACTGTGGCAAATGCCTAAAGAAAGAAGTAAAACAGGTGTAGCCATTACCATACCTATACCAACCGAGCTTCTCTCATATTTTGAAGAGTTAAAGGTACGCGCGTGTGGTTCTGACTATTTATTCCCTGCAAGAAGAGCAAGTAAGCGAAGAGCTTACATCTCAGACGACACCCTTAATCATGCTTTAGCTAAGATGTTTGGTATGAAAGTGGATAGCAATAAAAAACCCTATCCTAACTTGCTTGGTGAAGCTAACGTTGAGTATTTTGTGATTCATGATTTAAGACGAACATGTAGGAGCTTACTTGCTGAATTAGGTATAGGAAATGATATTGCTGAGCGATGCCTTAACCATAAGATAAAAGGTGTTGCTGGAGTTTATAACCGCTATGACTACCTCGAAGAGCGTAGAAGCGCTTTAAGTACATTGGCAGACCTTGTAATACCTCTTACTAATGACCATTAAAGGGAGTGATAATACAAATATATAAGAAGTAAAAATGACTGAGTCAAAATTTATCTCCATTACTGGCGTAACAAGTAATGAAACAAAGCAGCAATTCGATAATTTTAAAAATATGGTATTGCCTGAAATGCTGCTCAATAGGCTCAACAGCGATACTTTAAAACAGAATAACAACTTGAAGATTGCTATGGAATCTTTGAACTCTGGCTTAGAGCTCTTAAGGTTGTTTAGAAGCAGAGTTAACAGGCTAAAGACCAATAATGAGTTATTTCCTGATGATGGGCATACAATGCTTAAAGAAGTTGATAACGAACTTAATATCATTGCGAAGACTCTTGGCTCAACCTATAACACGGTAGAGCATCAATTGAATGACGCTATAACAAGCGCACTTTTGATTGGTTATCATACTGGCGCCCATGATATGAGAGTCAACCTTGAAAGACATGCTAACAATGGTTTCCAAAAGGCTGTTCTTGACCCTCAAAAAGGAGGTAAGACTAAAGCGGGTAAGGTTGAGCCTCTTAAAAGGCTAATTGATGAAATGGCTATATTTTTATACACGAATAGCTGTTTAGGCAAGTTCACTAAAGAATATGCCGCAAGTGCGATTTTTCAGGTGTTGTATGAGTTTAATCTCAATAATAAATCATATGAATGTTTCAGCGCATTCACCAATAATGAAATGAAAGAACAATTCGTGAAACGGAATATAAAACATCTCAAAAAAGTCTCTACATTAAAGTCCCCACCTGTTAGTAAGTTGGTGCAAGTACTTAAGATTAATTATAAAAATTCAAACATAAAAAAAACATTGAAATAAATTACTCTTATTTATCAGTAATTAAAGTGTAAATTAAAGCCCTATTCTTAGTATGTAGGGTTTTACATAATCTCAGATATCGCAAAATTCTCCCCATCAACAATGATGAACCGGAGAAACCAATATGAACCAACTAACAGCACCAACAACGCAATTCACTGATCGCCTAGTGAGAGAAGCCGAGCGCGTAAAAATCACATCAGTTTCACGAACAAGTGCATGGCTACTAGAGAAAAAAGGCTTATTCCCAAAACGACGTAAACTACATGCCGATAGTGACAGAGTGTGCTGGCTACTAAGTGAGCTTCTAGAATTTGTGCAATCCCGCGAGGTCATCAACATGAACTCAGCTTTATGATCAATAACCCTCTGCCAGACCTTGCTATGTATATTGACGATGCTCGAATGATTAAGAAGCCTGAATTGCAAAAGCTTCTTAACATCAGCAGGTCAACACTTGGGCGTTGGATAAAGGCAGGCCACTTTCCTCCACCAGCTCATGTAATAAATGGGCGATCCATGTGGCATTTTCAAGATTATAAAAATTGGCTAGCTAAAAATCACTCAAAAGCAGGTAAATAACCTGCTTTTTTTTGCCTGCTGATGACGCACTTTGAAGCAAATTGATCAGTAAAAACACGCTATCCAATAATCAATAAATGCATCTTACTTATTATTTTAAAAGAGCTTTTATTTATAAAGCGCTTATCCCCTCGCAGCGGATATTAAATAATATAAGAAAGATACTTACTAATTACTAAACCAAATAGATATAACAATGACCTTTAAAATAACGACAGCAAACTCATTAGAATTTATATACAAAGATCATAGCTACAGAGTATTTAAGCCAAAATCAAAAGGACAAGACTTAAAAGCATTAACTAAAGTGTTTAAGCACTGTGAAAGCATGTTATCCCATTACTCTAAAGTATTTGTCGCAAGAATAGAATTAAGCACTAAAGCCTACTCTGCGAATAATCAGATATTCTTAATGTTTATTAAAAAGCAGTTATCTATACTCTCAAAACAATACAACAGTAAAGTAAGCTATATATGCGCTAGAGAAAGAAATGCATCTTCAAACCACCATTACCACCTAGCTGTGTTACTAAGTGGTCATAAAATCAATCATAGTCATAAGCTAACTCACCAGTTAAAGCATGCTTGGGAGTCTCAAGGCTTGGGCTCTGCTTCATTTGTTAAACATCCATACTATGTAATGCAAAGGGGAAATAAGCAAAGCGTAGGACCTGCTATATACAGGCTTAGCTATCTAACTAAACAAGCTACAAAGGAAAAGCATATAAAAGCACACAGCTACTTATTTAATAAGCTTATTCACTCACCTGAACGTGACTGTAAGCGCTTTAAAGATATCTTGCTGGTAAACCCTGCCTTTACATACCAACAAAGCCTCCATAATGCATTAGTGAAGTCTTCTACCTCAAATGTTGGTGGGCTGCATACAAAAGACGATAAATTCAACCAATACAAAGACCAACAAGCTCATTTATCTACACAAGTCGATCAATATAGTATTGCTGACAACGATCACCTATCAGTGCAGCACTCTATGCACCGAAGACCATACCTACAAGCTGAGCGATCACTTTATTTAAGCTCCCACGAGAAAACGCCATAAAGTGATCGTATTTCTAAGCAACCAAAATTAATAAGTAACTGATCCATATCAAAATTACTGCGGTGGTGAAATATTACATGTCATATTTTAAAATTTCACAAATATAAATTTTTCTAAAATCAAAGCCCATGAACCGAAAAACAACCGAACATGATCGATCATAAAAAGGCAAAAAATGAGTAAGTTTGATTTAGACAGTCTACCCAAGTGCGGGGCTAAAACACGTTCAGGTAATCCCTGCAAGCGCCTAGGCAACAAGCGTAATGGTCGATGTAAATTGCATGGTGGTCGCTCTACAGGCGCAAAAACAACTGAAGGCAAACTTGCCGTACGTACTAACCCTATCAAAAATGGAGCTGGTTGGAACGTCATACAAGGCTATGATCCAGAGTTAAGTGAATACTCTATCGAAGCATATCTCCAGTTGTTCGATATGGCTAAACTAAACAATACAGATAGCAGCGAGTTAAACGCATTAATAGCGCAACACAGAGTTGCATTAGAATGCTTTAAATATCGCGTTCTTGAGTGCTATGGCGTGGATAGCTTTATTATTATCCAATCGGCTCTTGATGCATATTACAAAGATACTGATAGTCAACACCTCCATTTTCATATCCACACGAAGGCAGTAAAAGCTCCCTATTTCCACCAGCATATGAGTGAAGCAAGAAAGCAATTTCTACTTATTAATAAAGCCTTTAAGTTTAATTGGTAGTAACCGTCAACGGTTGACGGTTTGGTTTTTTAAGCTAAACCGTCTTATATAAATAATGCAATGCCTCTGAAATATTGATAATTTTTATTAGCTATATAGCTAATATAGAAGTTATATACTAATATATTAGCCATATAGCTAACATTCAATGAGTGAATATATGTCGAGTAGAGCTGATATTGGCAAACAAATAAGTACTAGCAGGAAAGCTTTAGGTTACACGCAACAAAAGCTATCAGAGATCGCGGGAATTAATAAAACAACGATTTCCGAGATTGAGAACGGTCGCTTTACTGGTTCATTCGATATATTTGAGCGACTGCTTGATGCAGTTGATTTACAATTTGAAGTTACCTCAAAACAACACTCTCTACCAGACTGGGATACCATTGAAGATATATTCTCGGAGGATGACTAATGAGTGGCACACCACAGCTTCCAAATAAAATTACAAATATAACAGTATGCACTGACTATGCTGAAGTTGGCGTACTAACACATGGCTCAGTACATCACTACCAGCCAACACAAGAAAACCTACACGTGTCACTGACTATGACTAAAAAAGGCATGGATGGTTACTCATCGGGTTCTCTTCACCCTATATTTTCACAAAACTTACCAGAGGGCTTTAATCGTCGATTCATTGCAGAAAAGCTAGCGAGATACGCCAAAGTAAACGACATGTATTTACTTGCTTTACAGAGCGCACAAGGCATTGGCATGCTTTCATATAAAAGTGAGCTTACCTTACCAGAAGCTGAGCCTGTATCTTTGAGCGATATTTTGACTTATAACAGCAATGCACCACTTTTCCCTCAGTTATTAGAAAAGTACTACCTACAAAACTCGTTGGCAGGCGTACAACCTAAAGTAAGCATACCTAATGCCTCAACCATTAAAACCGATAGAACAATTCCGCAGAAAGATTTAATAGTGAAGTCATTCGATAACGAGTTTCCATTACTTACGGTAAACGAGTTTGTGTGTATGGAAGCAGCTCGCCATTGCGGACTTGAGCCACCAAAGACATACTTATCTGAAAATTTAGAAACGTTCGTTGTTGAACGTTTTGATAAAACAAGTGACGGAACTAAGCTCGGTTATGAAGATTTCACAACCTTACTAAAAAAAACTAACGACCCCGACGCTAAATACACTGGCAGCTACGAAACCTTACTCAAAGCTACTTATCTATATACAAACAGCCAAGCCGAAGTAGAAAGGATGTACAAGTACATTGTATTTACCTGCTTAATTGGTAACGGCGATGCCCACCTAAAAAACTTTGCCTTACAATATACACCAGATATGAAAAACATATATCTCTCACCACCGTTTGATATAACACACACAAAAATATACGAAACCATCGATAATAAAATGGCACTCAAATTGGCTAACAGCAAAGAGTTTCCAGACGTGTCGTATTTACTAAAGTTGGCTGAGGGCACTCACTTTAAAATTAGAAAAGCCAAAGAGATAATAGAATCTCTCAGCGACGGTATTATTGACTACCTTAAACACTCTAACGAAGTACAGCTACTTGATGGATTACGTGCATCAATAGAAGCCTCAGTATCAAATACAATGACGCCTAGCTATTCAACTAAAAGCTACCGCCACGACAGAATTAAAAAGTTTGAGTAGCTGCAGTGCTCTTTAATTACTTTACGCAGCATCAATAAACATGAGTAAGGTTTGTGTAGATACATGAACCGTCAACCGTTGACGGTTTACACAAAAACTACTGTAGCCCTTTAAAACCCTGTCATAAACGTATCTACAAAGCGTTTAAATTTATCGGTAATAATGGGCAATACTTTTTTACGCTGTAATAAGTTGGGTTTAGTTTCGAGTACATCAGCGAAGTCATCCCTTAGTGGCATTTCGTCACTTAGCTCATAGCGGGTTACTAACTTTTCTAAGCGTTCTTGGTTTAGCTTTTGTTCTTGAGCGAACTTCTCAAGTTCTAGGCGCTTTTCTTTTTCCCAATAAAGCTCAAACTCTTCATCAACATCAGCGCTGGCGGGTATGCCTTGTAAGTGCTCGTCCATAAACTTATCTATTAGTGCTTTTTTACTTAATAAGGTTGGGTCTGTGGCTATTAGGTTTGCTATTACTTGGCGTTTACGGGCTTTTTCATCGCCACTTTCTTCACCATGTAACTCACGTAATAACTGCAAAATATAGGTTACGTTTACTATATCGCTGTGTAATAGCTCTAGTTCAAAATCAACGTCATCTAAAACCGATACTTTTTCTTTACTTGAATTCTCACGAAGCTGCCTGCCTAGGTCGGCATACTTACTCGTATAATCCTGAAACTCTTGCTCGCCCATCGAGGTTGAGTCCATATCAAAATCAGCAAAGTTGCTTAACATGTTCTTTAAGCGCATAAGCTCACGAAACTGTCTCACAAACAACGCCTGAGCCTCTTCGTCAGGTAAAGCATCAACTGAGTCAACGGTAGGCGTAATTGCCATTAGCACTTCATAGGCGGTGTTAAAATCAGTAAGCAGCTCATTATACGAAGGTGTTTCTATATATTCTTTAGGCTGCTTGTTCGAAAACAGCGTAAAAGCCGTGTCGGCAGCTTTTTTAAGGTTTCTGAAGCACACTACATTACCGTGCGATTTAGTCTCGCCCAATAGACGGTTAGTGCGCGAAAATGCCTGTACTAAGCCGTGGTACTTAAGGTTTTTATCGACATATAAAGTATTGAGCTTAGGAGCATCAAAGCCTGTTAAAAACATATTCACCACCAGCAATATATCAATCTCTTTGGCTTTAACACGCTTAGATATATTTTTGTAATAGTCTTCAAATAACTTACTGTCTTTGGTGGAGTAGCTTGTACCAAACATAGCATTATAGTCGTTAATAAATGAGTCTAACTTATCGCGGCTATGTAGTTTAACGGCTTGCCCTTCGTTTAAATACTTGGCTGATATTTCTTTAATTTGCGCATCATCATTACCTAGTTCGTACTCTTCCTCTTCATTAGCCTCATAACTAAATATGGTGGCAATTTTAAGGTTGTGTTTGCCCTGTGCTTTTTTCGCTGCAAACAACTCATAGTACTGAATAAGCTCAGCAACGCTTGATACGCAAAACATGGCGTTATATTCGCGGCTATGCGTTTTACGGTTATGCTGGGCAATAATGTAATCGGTTATTTTATCTAAGCGCGCCGGTGAGGTTAAAAGCTCTTTTGTGTCGATGTCTTCAACTTCAATATCTAGGTTGTTGTTAGAGCCATCTTTGTACTGATAACGCCCAACGTACTCAATAGCAAACTTAAGCACGTTAGAGTCGCGTATTGCATCCACAATTACATAAGGATGTAAGCATTCACCAAACAAATCTTTTGTGGTGCGTTTAACTGAGTTTTTAGCAACGGCGTTGTCGGCAAATATAGGTGTGCCCGTAAAACCAAATAACTGTGCGTTGTTAAAAAATTCGGTAATGTTTTTATGTGTATCACCAAATTGGCTGCGGTGGCACTCGTCAAATATAAACACAATGCGCTTATCTTTCAGGCTTTGCATTTCTTTCAAATAGCGCTGCTTAGTCACCACGTTATTAAGCTTTTGCAGTGTAGTTACCACCAGCTTAGTATTACGGCTTTGGTTAACCTTTTTACCTTTCATTGGCTTATCTAACAGCTGGTGGAATAACATACTGGTGTTATCGGTGCTGTCTACAGAGCCTTTTACAAATGCATTAAACTCAAGCGCGGTTTGGTAGTCTAGGTCTTTACGGTCTACCACAAATACTACTTTATCAACCTCACTCAGCGAGGTCATAATTTGCGCCGCTTTAAACGAGGTTAACGTTTTACCCGAGCCCGTTGTATGCCAAATATAGCCATTGTCGGTTGTAGTTTTAACTTGCTCTACAATCGCTTCTACTGCATAAAACTGGTACGGCCTGAGCACCATTAAGTACTTACCTGTTTCATTAAGCACTATGTACTTGGTGAGCATATGCGTTAAGTGCGAAGGCGTTAAAAATGCTTCGGCAAAGTCATGTAACTGGCTTATTTTATTATTTTCATTATCAGTCCAGTCAAAGGTTTGCTTAGCCGACATTTCACTGTTGTTAGAAAAGTACTGGCTATTAACCCCATTCGACATTACGAACAATTGCACATAGTTAAACAAGCCATGGTTAGCATGAAACGAATGCTTTTGATAACGCTTAATCTGGTTAAACGCCTCTTTTAGTTCAATACCACGGCGCTTTAGCTCTATTTGTACCAGCGGCAGGCCATTAACCAATAGCGTTACATCGTATCGGTTAGTGTATGTGCCCTTTACTGTAATTTGTTGCGCTACCTGAAAGCTATTTAGCTTCGGCTCATCAAACAACAGCGTTAAGTGCCTGCTGTCGCCGTTATCAAGTGTTACATCAAGCTGGTCGCGCAGTATTTTGGCTTTTGCAAATATATTACCTTTACCAAGCTTACCCAATATTTGCGTAAACTCAGTATTGCTTAACGTGCAGCTATTCACTTTTTCAAGCTGCCGCTTAAGATTGACCTCAAGTGCGGCGTTGTCCTTTAAAGTAACGCGCGTAAAGCCTTGCTCGCTAAGCTGTGCAATTAAGTTATCTTCTAATTGTTGTTCACTTTGATAATTCATTTATACCTACAATTCCTTGGTGCTAGCCTTATGTAATACAGTACATTTTACTTTGGTTGATTTTCAATCAAAGTCCGGAGTTATTTACTAAAGGTCCGGAGTTAACGTTTAAGTCCGGACCTTTCAAATACAAGTCCGGTACTTCATAAAAACCTTATACTTATTCACACAAACATTTGCTGTAGTAAGCCTTTTTTAAATAGCTTAGTCTGTTCTATTTGCTCGTTAACAGCGTCTATTTTTTTATCGAGCGATTGTAAAAATTGCGCTATTTTTTGTTGTTCTTTTACAGAGGGTAATGGGATTTTAAATAACTTTATAGACTCAAAGTTTAATCCTTCTCGACCACCGCCAGCTTGAGATTGAAATATAATTTTTTGTCCCAAATAACTACTCAAAAAAAACTGTAGATAGTGTGGGTCTAGCTCATTATTAGTTCGAATAATACAAACATGTTGATTCACATTTCCCTCTTCAAACTTTTTTGGTACAACACAGCTACGCCCTATAGAAGCACCTGTTATATTTAGCAGTACATCATGCTTCTGTACCTTACTACCTTTCATTTTGGTATGCGTGCTTTGCGGAATAAAAACAATCTTACGAAGATCTAGTTTATTATCATATACATTTTGGCTTCTTATAAAAATAACTCCATTCGAGGTATAGGCTTCCTGACCTCCTCTTGGAGTACTACCACTCCCAACCTTTGATGTAATTTTAGATAGCTTTTTGTAACTCCACTCAGGAAGAACATCCCCATCATCGTCTTTAAAACGAATTTGCTGGCTGAAAATTTGTTGTATTACGCCTTTTTTATAGTCTTTTAATAAGCGATACTTTTCAGTTAGCTGACTGATTTTAGTATCAACTGAAGTAAGAAAGTCAGCTACTTTCTTTTGCTCTTGCAACTCTGGGAGAGCAATTGGTATATCTGCAATATCACTCTGACCAATTGTTGTCATCGTGCTCTGCTTCCCTCTAGATATGAATTTTTTACGGAGTGTCCATGTTTTAAAAGTTGCCGCTAAAAATGAAGGAATAACAATATCTTTTCTTGGAGATAATTTCATTAAATGACCGTCAAATGTAATGTCGTCATCGTAACTTAAATTTACATTTGAATATGCGATCCCACTTGGAACAATCGATGAGCGAGTAAAAAAAACATCACCGTATTTCACCTTATTTCTTTCGAATTCAGAAGGATCAATGTCTAACAAAGTTAGATTATTGATATCTATTACTTCACCTACATACATATCTTTAACGTTAATCAACTTATAACCTGAGCCAACCTTTTTCGAGTCATTAAAAACCCCATTAGATAAACCATTTTCCGATAGGTTAATTAAGTCATATGTATTTAGTTGTTTAGAAAACTCTTTAAACCTCAACTTTGGTAGCAAGCCACTCATTTAATCACCTTCAGGGGTAAATCAATCCCTAACTCATCACAGAAACCAGCAATTATCCTATCCGTTTTGAGCATTGCTTTATCATTTGCCACAAGTTGCTGTGCAACCTCACTTAAATCAATAAGCTCTTCATCTTCAAAGGTGTCTACGTAACGCGGAATATTAAGGTTGTAGTCGTTCTCTGCTAAATCCGCTTGCGTGGCGGCGAACGCATATTTATCAATGAAACTGCGTTTGCTTACGGCGTTTAAAATACGCTGTAAATCTTCCTCACGCATTACGTTGTTGTTAGTACCTTTTTCAAAGTGATTACTGGCATCTATAAATAATACGTTGTCGTCGGCTTTACGGTGTTTATTTAACACCAACACACAGGTAGGAATAGACGTGCCAAAAAATATGTTAGCAGGTAAGCCTATTACCATATCAAGGTAGTTTTTTTCTTTAATAAGGTGTTTACGTATATGCCCTTCGGCAGCACCACGAAACAACACGCCATGCGGTAACACCACTGCCATTGTACCGTTGTCGTCAAGCTGGTGGATCATGTGTTGTACAAAAGCAAAGTCGGCCTTGCCTTTTGGTGCCAGCTTACCGTAGTCGGCAAAGCGCTCGTTATTCATGTGTAGTGGGTTGGCAGACCAGTCCGCCGAAAATGGCGGGTTAGCGATCACGGCACTAAAGCGTTGCTCAAGATGTGCAGGAGCTTCTAGCGTGTCGTCGTTTTGAATATCGAACTTAGTGTAATGCACGTCGTGCATAATCATGTTCATACGCGCTAGGTTGTACGTACTTGGGTTTTGTTCTTGTCCGTAAAATTTTAAATCGGGGTTATTGGCCTCTTTAGCTACACGTAACAACAATGAGCCAGAGCCACAGGTAGGGTCGTAAACCGATTTAATATGCGGGTTATTTAAGGTGACCAATTTTGCCAGTAACTTAGACACCATTTGCGGCGTATAAAACTCGCCTGCTTTTTTACCCGCACCACTGGCAAACATACCAATAAGGTATTCGTAAGCGTCGCCAAGTATGTCTATTTCGCTACTTTCTAGGTGAAAGTCGATGTTATCGAGGTGCTCTAATACTTTGGCTATTAACTTGTTTCGCGCATCCGGTGTTTTACCTAACTTGTTAGAGGTTAGGTCTAGCTCGTCAAACAAGCCGTTAAAATCGTCTGCGCTGTCTGCGCCCATCGTGCTTTGTTCAATATGGTTAAGTACTTTGGTTACATCGTCTAAAATAAACGTGTTGTTAGCGCCGCGCTCAGCAAGTACATGAAACAGCTCTGCTGGCTTTAGAAAGTAGCCCAACTTATCAAGCGCTTCTTCTTTTACTGCCTCTAAGTACTCTTGGCCCTCAGCTGTTGTTTCGTCAATTTTAGCAAATACAATGCCGTCTTCACTTAGTAACTGATCGGCATAAGTGTTGAGCTTGTCAGAAAGATACTTATAAAAAATAAGCCCAAGTATGTAATCGCGAAAGTCATCAGCAGACATGTTGCCACGTAAGCTATTAGCAATATTCCAAAGCTGCTTTTTTAATTCTTGTTGGTGATGTTGAACCATTAATTTAATCTCTTTATTTTAATTCTGTTTCTAACCACTTAATATGGTCACTTATCCCATCAAGTCCAGGATATATAGAAGCCTTGTGAACGCCGAATTTATATAGTTGCTCCCTAAAGCTTTTTTTCAATCGGTGAGGAATTATAATTTTCTCGACGTGCTGAGAACGAAATGGCAAATTTAATTCGCTATGTACGGTAAAAATACCGCTTTGAGAAATAATTCTCCCTGTCAGATGCGGTGGTATATAGCGCCTAACAGGCTCATTATTAGGAAGCTTTAGTGGATCGGAGTAGGCTTTAGTATCGAAAGGCTCTTTTCTATCTGTTAATACATAAATTGCAGCGTCTTTTGTAGGCTCTTTTTCTACTGCAAAGTAAGTAGATACCAAAGGGTTTTTGCTCCAATCAAGTAACCTTGTCGGCAAGCCATGATGTTGTGCCAAGGCTAACCACTCCCACTCATCCCGAGGGGTAAACTCAAGAAAAGGTATAGCTTGCTGCTTAAAATTCTCAAATATTACTTTTTCAACATTATAAACTTTATTCTGCTCTACCCCCATTCTACTAACAGTAGGTAGTAAATCGAAATCCTTATTAACAACGCCTCTAAAAAAGGTAAATTTAGGATTAAACCCCTCAAAAACACTTAATAATTCAGCAAAATTCTTTACTTCCTTTGTTGGGTATAACGTTAAATATTTAGCTATATTTAAATTAAAATCATTACTTTCAATTTCAGCTAGGCTGACCACTTTACTGAAAAGTGTAACACTACGTCTAGTTGTGTAAGTTTCAAGTATATTTAAGATTGTACCTTCGGTAATTGAGTTATTAACCTTAGTACTATGATAGTCATTACTGGCATCTATAAATAAAATATCTTTTTTGTTTATACGGCTTTTCTTAAAAATTAAGATACAAGTTGGAATTGAAGTCCCATAAAATAAGTTGGATGGTAGTCCTATAACAGCATCTAAATAGTTAAAGTCTTTAATTAACTGCTTTCTGATAATACCTTCAGCACCACCTCGGAAAAGGACACCGTGTGGCACAACTACAGCCATGGTCCCGTTATCGTCTAGCTGATAAAGCATATGCTGGATAAAGGCAAAATCAGCTTTAGTCCGAGGTGCTAATTGTTCGTAATTAATAAATCTTGGGTCGCTTTTAAATGATGTTTTACGTGACCATGAGACAGAAAATGGAGGCACTGCTACCACAGCATTAAAACGTTGTTCTAAATGTTCTGGTTTCTCTAAAGTATCCCCCTTTTTAATATTGAAGTTAGAATAGGGTATTCCATGCATAATCATATTCATTCGCGATAGATTATAAGCATTTGAATTTTGCTCTTGGCCATAGAGCTTTATATTAGGGTTGTTAGCTTCTTTAGCTACACGTAACAATAGAGAGCCAGAGCCACACGTAGGATCATATACCGAATTAATATCGGGTGTATTAAAAGTTACTAATTTTGCAAGTAACCTAGAGATCATCTTAGGAGTATAAAACTCCCCAGCTTTTTTCCCAGAGCTACTAGCAAACATAGCTATAAGGTTTTCATAAGCACTACCTTGTATATCTAATTCACTATCTTCCAAATGCAAATTAACATCATCAAGATGATCAAATACCTTAGTAATCTGCTTATTACGAGATTCAGATGTTTTACCTAACTTGTTAGAGGTTAGATCTATTTCATCAAATACACCGTTAAAGTCATTAAAGCTATCAGTGCCGATAGTCCTCTGCTCTATGCTTTTAAATACACTAATAGTTTCATCAAGTATAAATTCACCTTTTCTAGCGCGATCAACCAAAGAATGAAATAACTCTGAAGGCTTTAAAAAGTAACCCAACTCATCAAGTGATGCTTTTTGCACGATCTCTAAATACTTTCGACCTTCAAGAGTAGCGTCATCTAATTCAGAAAATACAATGCCATTTGTATCTAAAAGTTGTTCAGCATAAGTATTGAGCTTTTCCGACAGATATTTATAAAAAATAAAACCTAATATGTAATCACGAAAGTCATCTGCAGACATATTGCCACGCAAGCTATTTGCTATACTCCAGAGCTGCTTTTTTAATTCTTTTTGATGCTGTTGAGGCATTAACATTTTCTCTACTTAATCATTTGTTTTGAATTAACATCTACTGTGTCAATGATGTACTCGCTAAAAGCTCTCAGGGTTTTAGCCTACAGTACTCACAAGCCATTCAATTAATCCTGCATTTACTGATAAATCAGCAAGCTTTTCAGCGTCCCACACCTGAATTGAATTATTCTTATCCATTGTATTAATATGGTCGCTTAGCTTTTTATCTGGTGTGTGGGTCACATAAAAAGCCCTATCATAACCCTCTATATTTAATCGCTCTTCATACTCTTTATATAAACTTAGATTACTCTGTGATTTCACCTGAACAACGGCACGCTCTCCGGTAACTGGCGCCAAGAGTTCTATATCAAGCGTTTTTATTGTATTACCCGCAGAGCCAACTCTTGACCACCCCGATGAACGAAATATCAAATCGACAAACACTTCAAAATCTTGCGGTGACAACAATTGGATAATCTTTTCGAGTGAGAGCTTAAGTGATACTAAATTTGTCTCTACATTTTTAACATCAGGGTGCTGAGTATTGTTGATTTTATTAAGCAGGTACTCTTTTTCTTTAACATCACAAATTGTACCCCTGAAGCCTTGTACTTTAGTTAACTTGCCACTTAGAGCTTGTATGAAAAGTAAATTATTCTGACTATCTACACTGCGCCAACCATCAACTGTTTTACGTGATTTTGTTCTACTGCTCTCATCAAGCAGAATTTCTTCTTCAGCAAAGCAGTACCACAACTTACAGTCGTAAAATGTAATCCACATTGTTGTTTTAGGCTCAGTGTAAAACCTTTTAATTTGATTTCGATGGCTTGTTGTTGAAGCTTTGTTTGTATTGTATTCCATAGCTACAAACTCACTAACTTTATCCCAATTATTACTTAGACATAACTCATGAGGAATTTGCTTGTAATCTAACTTTATTGTACCTTCTTTTTCAATGCACTCACGCTCGTAATCACCTTTTGAACCAAGCTTTATAAATAATACAGCTTCAGCTTTAATCGTCATTTTAAAATCCTTTTATATTGGGTTTAATCTTCAATAAAGTAATCGCTATCAAGCGCTTTTACTTCAAATACCTGTTTGGTGCTAACGCCTAAATTATGGGTAAGCATTAACTCTGTCAGTTGTTTACCATCTACCAGTACTATGCGCTTTTCTATTAAGCCTACATATTCCAGTGCATCTTTACTAAAGCCGCTGGTGGTAATGAATACGCCCTTTTTAGCGCGGTGCATATCAAGCGCACCCGCAAAGGCTTGTATGTCTGGTCTACCCACTGTTTTATTGGTGTAGCGCTTAGCCTGTAAATATATCATTTCAAGACCGAGTTTATCTTCTTTTATTACGCCATCAATGCCACCGTCTTGAGTATATTGCGTAGCTTGCCCTGCATCTTTACGTGAGCCGCCATAGCCCATAGCTAGCATTAAATCGACTACAAGGTTTTCAAAAAACGCAGGGGAGGCCGAAAGCACTGCCTGTAGTATTTCATCTGTCAGGTTTGTATTGAGTGTATCTACTGCGGCTTCTATAAGCTCTTCTGGTGTTTTGTGTGAGTTGCTATTAACTAAGCTGGTGGTGTTTTCGTCTAGTGAGTCGCTAGTGTCTTTAGTGCGGGTTTTAAAATCTAAAAACTCAGGGTATTGGCTTAAGTACTGGTTATTGATTAATTCGCCAGTTGCTAATGCTGATAAACCTTTTTGCGTAATTTTACAAAAGGCTCTTTTAGGCTGCTCTATCAAGCCTGCTTGTACTAAGTATGTTTTAGCCCACCCTAAACGATGGTAAGCATAAGTTTGCTTTCCACTAGGAATGCGCAATTTAAGCTGTTCTGCCGATAAGCTCAGACTTTGATAAACGTTTGCTTCAATCTCTTTGAGCTTTACGGTTTTGCCATTAGCTAAACATTGCAGTAATGGGGTCATGAATGATTGGTAATCTGGTAACGACATACTATTCCCTGCCAAGCCGTATTAGTTAGTTACTATACAGCTAATCCATTATTCTTATTAGTTGAGATAATATATAAATTAAGATTATGGGGCAAAGGTTATGTAAGCAGCTTTACTATGCTTTATAAACAATTACTCCCTCGCAGGGCGCTGAGCTTACGGGTAGCGGGAGGGGTGTTGTTTTATAAAGAGTCTGAAAGTATTGTATTCACAATTAATGATTCTTTGGCTACTTAATATATTCGCCTTTGTGTTGAGCGATACTAAACAAACGGGTCTAATAAGTCTTCGTCAAATACTAAACCTTTAAGGTTGTTACTTTGGATAATATTTTTAAACTCATCAGTACAATAAACTTTTTGAGCACCTTCCAGCTTAGATTTAAATAGCAGTTTATTTTGTATATCGTCTTGCTCAAAGGTAAGTAACTCTAAACCGTCTTCGAAGCCATCTTCGTATTTGGTTAAACACATGTCTTTTTGCTCTCGCCCGAAGGTAAGCAAGTTAAACAATATCATGTTGTTGCCTTCAGCTTTAACGGGTAAAAACTCTCCAAAATTTGCTAGGCGCTCTTTTAACAACTCATATACTGGCATCTTCATTATTAAAAAATGACCTAGCCGCGATATGTCATAGTCTTGCTTTTTAGCTTTACCAAAATAGTCAAAATTTAACCCTTGAGGCCATAGATGACTAAATTCGATATTATGGCGTGCGGCCGACATAAACATCGTTAATATAGTGTCTGGCTCAAGGCCACTATGCTTTGAAAGTATTTTTGATAGTTCAACAATATTAAAGTCGATTACGTCGTATGTGTAAGCTTCGTTTTTGATTTGATATACAGTCATTATAAAGCCTTCCAGTTTTCATTTTTTGGTTCAAGTAAACCTGCAGGTACAGTACCCGTTTTTATTTTAACTTTAACGGTTCTCAGTCTATTCAAAAATAAAGCTTTAGGCGTAGCCGCATTACCAAAGTTAGTATTAATCCATGTCTCATAGTTATATCTGTGTAGCTTTCGATGAGGTGGCGAAGCTGGGCTATCCCAATTTTGCTCTTTATTTTTTTCAAAATTAATTAACCATACACCGTTGATTGGATCGTTAATACCAACTCCATGCAGATGAAGGTTAAGCCTTGTTTGTAACATATTCGCTGATTGGTATTGCCCTGTGCCACAAATAATATGATGAGCCTCGTGCAGCTTAGTTGGTTTAGGTTCCCCTATTGCAGCCAAGTGACGAGCAAGCTTTTGTGTTGGGTGATGCTTTTCTTGTTTTAATTGTGTAACTGTAGAACTTGCACTTAGCTCACGGTATTCTTTTAAATCTGTTTGTAAGCGAGCGTGGGCTGTGATTCTCTCTTTCTCTTTTTGCAAATGATTAAAGTCACGAGCCATCTTATTTTTAAGCTCTTCACTCGTCGGCCCTTTTTGAGCTATTCGCTTGTTATGGAACTCTTTAGCTTTTAACTCATAGTTATAAATAGCCATTTCTAATGGTGAAGGATTTTGAGGTCTCTCGGGATGAGGATATGCGTGCAGCGGTTTCATAAAACACTCTTCCTTGATTATTTGATTATGATTGGGTGTATAATACAAAAACTAAACAGTTAATCAATTTTTATATATGTTTTTCGGTACTGACTTACGCTTGCTTCTTCTTTTAGTAAAATAATCTCTATGTACCAGAAAGCCATTCCAAGTGGTTACCATGGCGGTTACTAAAAGTAAAAGGCAGGAAATAAATACATATTAACTCATTGATAAGTATCAAATTAAAAAGCATACTCTACATTCAGATCCAAAATATTGAATAGTTTTCAGCCAATTATGGCATATTCATAACTTATCGAAACCCGGGCTAGGCTCGGGTTTTTTATTAATACCAATAATATTTTGCATGTTGTTACCAAGCATCTTCGTCTAATGTGAGATTCTCACCTTCAAATCACTCTTTATTTTAGTCATTAAAAAGCCCGAGACTAAGCTCGGGCTTTTTGGTAACAATTAGCTAGGCTAAAAATTACGCTTTGAACGTTACTACAACGCACCTACGCCTAAAGTAAGAGCGCCACCTTCATATGACACTTTATTCTAGACATTAAAAAGCTCGAAACTAAGCTCGGGCTTTTTGGTAACAATTAGCTAGGCTAATAATTACGCTTTGGACGTTACTACAACGCACCTACGCCTAAAGTAAGAGCGCCACCTTCATATGACACTTTATT
>NZ_JADYXM010000025.1:0-20165 GCF_015864305.1 Pseudoalteromonas sp. NZS71_1
AAAGTGGTGGGCGCAGGAGGATTCGAACCTCCGACCGCTCGGTTCGTAGCCGAGTACTCTATCCAGCTGAGCTATGCACCCACTTTATAGTTTACTTATTTAAACTCTAAGTAGAGTTTTTGCTTATTTAGACTCTAAGCAGAGTTATTAAAGTATGGTGGGCGCAGGACGTATCTTCTAAGAATGAACCTCCGACCGCTTGGTTATAAAACCAAACACTTTAATTGCTTATTTAGACTCTAAGCAGAGTTATTAAAGTATGGTGGGCGCAGGAGGATTCGAACCTCCGACCGCTCGGTTCGTAGCCGAGTACTCTATCCAGCTGAGCTATGCACCCATACTTTAAAACTTTACAAAACACGCCATTAAAAGAAATGGTGGAGAGGGAGGGATTCGAACCCTCGATAGAGCTACAAACTCTATACTCCCTTAGCAGGGGAGCTCCTTCGGCCACTCGGACACCTCTCCGTCTTGTGGGGCGTATAATAAAGATTTCAGAAAATATGTCAAACACTTTTCTACCAAAAACGACTATATGGTTATAGATTGCACATATGCTTGGTTTAAAAGTGTAATTAGTTTGAAATTTAAGCGGGTTACGCGTTTTTATTTGAAGGATTAACACCTAGCACGGGAACTAAGTCATCAGTTAACTGAGCCAAATACTGTTCTTGGTAACCTAACTGTTGAAATTCAGCAATACAAGCACGGTAATAAGCATTTCGTTCTTGCTCTGATGTGCCCTCTTCTGAAAAATCATCTACTCGTTTGTCTTTCATACTATTATTCTAAGTCCTTTAAGAATCTATACTTAAACTGCTAAATACCAAGCAGTGTAAATTTCGTGCGTATTCTAGCTAAAACCTTTACATAAATACAACATATGTTTAAAAAACAATCATACTAAAAAGTTATAGCACTGTTAGTTTTAATATTAAAAACTGCCAATAACAATAAATTAGTGAAGCTGAATTGCACATTAACCAGCACTAATAACTACATTTAATTTTTAGTGTAGTACTTATTAATTAAAATACTAATACAAAATAAAAAAACGCCGCTATTAAGCGGCGTTTATTAACTTACTTTGTTCTACCCAAAGCTTAGTCAGCTTGCGGGCGCATATGCGGGAACAAAATAACGTCTTTGATTGTAGATGAGTCAGTAAACAACATTACTAAACGGTCAATACCAATACCTTCACCTGCAGTTGGCGGTAAGCCGTACTCAAGTGCGCGTATGTAGTCTTCATCGTAATGCATTGCTTCATCATCGCCTGCGTCTTTCTCTTCAACTTGGCGTGTAAAGCGCTCTGCTTGGTCTTGTGCATCGTTAAGCTCAGAGAAACCATTTGCAAGTTCACGACCGCCAACAAAAAATTCAAAACGGTCGGTAACAAATGCATTTTCGTCGTTACGGCGTGCAAGTGGAGAAACTTCCCACGGGTAGCCAGTAATAAACGTAGGTTGAATAAGCATGTGTTCTGCTGTTTCTTCAAATATTTCACACAAGAACTTACCTGGGCCCCAAACACAGTTTTCAGGAATTTTAACGTGTACTTGTTTAGCGTACGCTTTTAATTCGTCAAAGTGGTTTTCTGGGTCGTTAAATACCGCAGCATCAAACTCAGGATTATACTTTAAGATTGCGTCCGCCATGCTTAAACGTGTAAACGGTTGGCCAAAGTCGTATTCAACTGAGTCAATCACTTCGCCGTTTTCGTCTTTAGTTGTATTAACTACAACTGCACTACCTAGTACGTTTTCTGCAACCGTACGTAGCATGTCTTCGGTGATGTTCATCAGGTCGATGTAATCAGCGTATGCTTGGTAAAATTCAATCATTGTGAATTCTGGATTGTGACGCGTAGATAACCCTTCGTTACGGAAGTTACGGTTAATTTCGAATACACGGTCAAAACCACCTACCACTAAGCGCTTTAAGTAAAGCTCAGGCGCTATACGTAAGTACATGTCGATATCAAGCGCATTGTGGTGAGTTACAAACGGACGTGCAGATGCACCGCCAGGTATAACCTGTAGCATTGGTGTTTCTACTTCCATAAAGTCACGGTCTGCTAAAAAGCGACGAATGCCTTCAACTACTTGTGAACGGATGCGGAATGTTTCGCGCGTTGCTTCGTTAGTAATTAAATCAACGTAACGTTGGCGGTACTTTGTTTCTTGATCTGATAAGCCATGGAATTTTTCAGGCAACGGACGAAGTGACTTAGTTAATAATTGGTACTCAGTCATTTCTACGTATAAATCGCCTTTACCCGATTTATTTAATGCGCCTTTAACACCAATAATATCGCCAGTGTCTAGCTGACCATATTTTTCTTTAAGATCTTTTTGAACATCTTTAGATGCATACGCTTGTACGCGACCTTTCATGTCTTGAATTACAAAAAACGGTCCACGCTTTGCTAAAATACGGCCAGCGATAGACACAACTTCTTGCATTTCTACTAATTCTTCTTTGCTCTTATCACCAAACTGGGCTTGCAAATCAGCCGTGTAATGCTCACGACGGAATTGGTTTGGATGACCGTTGGCTGGGCAATTTTCGCGTATAGCGTCTAACTTGCCGCGACGCTCAGCGATTAACTTGTTTTCGTCTTGGATTTTATCAGTCATTTTTTAGCTCTTTATTAGCTTGGTGGTTATAGGCCAGATTTAAGGCTGGCTTCAATAAATTTATCTAAGTTACCGTCAAGTACCGATTGGGTATTGCGGTTTTCAACGCCTGTACGTAAATCTTTAATGCGTGCGTCATCAAGTACGTATGAACGAATTTGACTACCCCAACCAATATCAGACTTAGCGTCTTCTTGCGTTTGTTTTTCAGCATTTTGCTGTTGTAGCTCAAGCTCAAATAATTTAGCTTTTAACTGCTTCATCGCTTGGGCTTTATTTTTATGCTGCGAACGCTCGTTTTGACACTGCACTACGGTATTTGTTGGTACGTGAGTAATACGAACCGCCGATTCGGTGGTGTTAACGTGCTGACCACCCGCGCCCGATGCACGGTAAACGTCTATACGTAAGTCTGACGGATTCATATCAATTTCAATGTTATCGTCAACTTCTGGGTATACAAACGCAGAAGCAAATGAAGTATGACGACGACCACTTGAGTCAAATGGGCTTTTACGTACTAAACGGTGCACACCAGTTTCGGTACGTAGCCAACCGTAAGCGTATTCGCCAACAAAGCGGACAGTTGCGCCTTTAATACCGGCAACATCACCGTCGGTCGCTTCAACTAGCTCAACTTTAAAGCCTTTAGCCTCGCCCCAACGTAAATACATACGAAGTAAAATATTACACCAGTCTTGTGCTTCAGTACCGCCAGAACCTGATTGTAAATCAAGGTAAGCATCGTTTGAGTCATGAGGACCCGAAAACATACGACGAAACTCTAAACCTTCTAACTGTCCGTTTAAATCAGCAAGCTCAGTTTGCGCTTCAACAAAGGTATCTTCGTCTTCAGCTTCTACTGCTAGCTCAAGTAAGCCTTCAACGTCGTCAGTACCGGCTACTAGGTTATCGATTGTTTCAACAACCGCTTCTAATGCTGATTTTTCACGGCCAAGCGCTTGTGCGCGTTCAGGCTCATTCCATACGGCTGAATCTTCAAGCTCGGCGTTAACTTCTTCTAAGCGTTCTTGTTTAAGAGCGTAGTCAAAGGTACCCCCGAAGCAATTCAGTACGTTCGCGAATTTCCTTGATTTGATTAATCACAGGATTCACTTCAAACATGTACATCACTCCAAAATGGCTAGGTAATTGCGCCCCTTTAAATGGGATTTTCGCAATAAATTATCGTCAAATGATAAAAACGCCCGATTTTAACAAAAAACCGCGCGCTTTATTAGCATTTTATGCATGATATTACATATTTTTTAGTGTACTTTTTCAAGCTCTCTAACTATTAATTGCAGCGTAAATTTACCTCTAAACTCATTTATATCGAGCTGATACGCTACTTTCACAAACTTGGCCTCTGTATCTGGCCACTCTTTTACATCAATACCAAAAGCAATGGCATCAACTAATCGACCAGATTGGTGCTTTAACACGAGCTTTAAATGCTTTTCGCCTACTATGCGCTGCTGTATTACTTCAAAGGTATGCTCAAACACCGGCTCAGGAAATTGCTGACCCCACGGGCCCGACTGCTTTAATAGCTGGGCAAAATCCATTGTAAAGCAGTCGTTTGGCAGCTCGCCGTCGGTAAATACAATACAGCGTTTACTTTCTTCACTCAGTTGCGCGCTAACGGCGGCATCAAACGCTTTTTTAAAGTCGTTAAAGTGTTGCTCGTTAATACTTAAACCAGCAGCCATTGCGTGGCCACCAAATTTATTAATCAAGTGTGGGTCGGCTGTATTAAGCCCTTCGAGTAAATCGCGCATGTGTAGCCCTTCAATAGAGCGGCACGAGCCTTTAATTTCACCGTTTTCGCCACCAGCGAATATAACGGTAGGGCGGTGGTATTTTTCTTTTAAGCGACCAGCCAAAATACCAATAACACCTTGATGCCAATCGTCTTGAAACAAACAAATAGCATCAGGAATGTTATCGTCGCTAAATGCGAGCCTATCAAGCACGGCTTGCGCCTCGGCTTGCATGCCTTGTTCTATTTCGCGCCTTGCAAAGTTTAAGCTATCGAGCTCGCCAGCTATACTACGCGCTTGGTTTATGTCGGTGCTAAGCAAGCACGCTATACCCAAACTCATGTCGTCTAATCGCCCTGCTGCATTTAAACGCGGCGCAAGTGAAAAGCCAAAGTCGCTTGCGCTTAAGCGGGCAGCATTGCGGTTAGCCACTTCAATAAGCGCGGTAATGCCTGGGCGTGTTTTACCACTGCGAATACGTGCTAAACCTTGGTGTACTAAGGTACGGTTATTTGCATCAAGTGCCACTACATCGGCAACCGTTCCAAGCGCTACAATGTCGAGCAAGTTAGCTAAATTAGGTGGTGGTTGTTGCTCAAAATAACCCAAATCTCGCATTACGCTTCTCAGCGCTATTAATAAGTAAAAAGCAACGCCAACGCCAGCAATGGATTTAGACGGAAAATCACATTCATGTCTATTTGGATTTACTATTGCATCTGCATTTGGCAGCTGCTCACCTTGTAAGTGGTGATCTGTTACCAGCACTTTTATGCCAACCGCTTTTAAAATATCAATACCGGCAATACACGATATGCCGTTATCTACGGTGATCACTAAATCAGGTTTTATTTGTACTATTTGCTCAGCAAGCGCGGGGCTTAAGCCATATCCTAAGCTAAACCTGTCAGGAATTAAGTAATCTAAATGTTTAAAGCCAAACATCTCAAGGCCTTGCATTAATGTTGCAGTGCTTGTTGCGCCATCGGCATCAAAGTCGCCAACTATTAATATTTGGCTTTGCGCTTTTAATGCTTCAATTAATAAGTCGCTGGCTTTGTCGATGTCTTTAAACAATTTGAAGTCGTGAAGCGTAGCTACGCTGTTATTTAGCTCTTCGGCATTGAATACATTGCGGTTAGCATAAATTTGTTTAATTACAGGGTGTAAATTACTCGGCAGATGCGAGTCGTCAACGTTTTCACGCGCAATGATTAGTTTTTTCATGCAGGGTTTTAACTTATTGAGTCGTATTAAAAAGACAAAAAAAGGCCATTAAGGCCTTTTTAATAATAACTAAGCGTTTAATTACGACGCTTTGTTAGCTTCTAATGCTGCTTTTAGTGCTGCTGCTGGCTGGTAACCAGGGATCATTGTACCATCTTCTAAAATAATAGCGGGTGTGCCGCTAATACCAAAGCTTTGACCTAATTGGTAATGCTCTGCAACCGGTGCGCTACAGCCTGCAACTACTTTAGTGCTTGTGCCCGATTTAGCTTCTGTTAGTGCTTCTTGCTGATCGCGTGCACACCATACATTCATTAAATCTGCGTAACCTGAACCTTGTAAGCCACCACGTGGAAACGCTAAGTACTTAACGGTAATACCCGCATCAAGTAAATCGTCTAACTCGCGGTGTAATTTACGACAGTAACCACAGCTAATGTCAGTAAATACAGTAATGCTGTGTTTTTCGTTTGGCGCTTTGTACACAATCATCGATTCTTCGTATTCTTTAAGACCTTCAACACGCACGCCATTTAATGCTTGCTCTGTTAGGTTATTACGATTATTTAAATCAATTAACGTACCTTGCATTAAATATTGACCGTCTGGACTTGCGTAAAGCACGCCCTTATTAGTAATCAATTCTTTTAAACCCGTTACTGGACTTGGATTAATTTGCTTTACAGTTACACCAAGCTCGGCAAATTTAGTAATAATAGGATCATTAGCATCTGGTGTTACAGCAACGCCATTTGCAAATGCACTAATACTTGTGCACAACATGGCACCTGCTAACATTAATTTTTTCATAACTTCTCTCTATCCTAAAAATACTTAATATATTGACCGGCTTAATGATATTTACTTTCAAACTTACGCACGCGGGTGATGCTCTGCGTGTACCGACTTTAACCGTTCATTGGCAACATGGGTATAAATTTGCGTCGTCGATAAATCGCTATGGCCCAACATCATTTGTACCACACGTAAATCTGCCCCATGATTTAATAAGTGCGTAGCAAAAGCATGGCGCATAGTATGGGGCGATAATGGAGACTCAACGGCTGCCAAAATAGCATAGTGTTTAATTCTATGCCAAAAGGTTTGTCGCGTCATGCCTACTCCGCGTTTAGATGGGAACACAAAATCGGTGGCATGTTTTATCATTTGCGCACGCCCACCCTTTAAAAATTGCTCAAGCCAATACATGGCTTCTTCACCCAGTGGAACTAAGCGCTCTTTATTACCTTTACCTTTTACAAACACCACTGCTTGGCGCAAATTAATTTGCTCCATGCGCAGTCCAACAAGCTCACTTACACGCAAACCCGTTGCATAAAGTAGCTCTAGCATGGCTTTATCGCGCAGTCCCATCGGTTCTTCGGTATTAGGCGCATTTAATAATGCCTCAACTTCAGCCTCTGAAAGTGTTTTAGGTAACGACTGCCCTGCTTTTGGCTGAGAAATATTTAGCATGGGGGTGTCACTAATTAGTTTTTCGCGCACAAAGTACTGATAAAAACGCTTTAGCGCACTAATACTACGTGCCGTACTGCGTGGTTTTAAGCCTAAATCGACTCGGTGCGCTAAGTAACTCTCTACATCAAGCCCTGTTACCGTCATTAAATTTTCGCCCTTTAAAAATAGGCAAAACTTATCTAAATCACTGCGATAAGCACTTAATGTGTTTTCGCTTACGCCTTGTTCTAAGTACAGGCTATCTAAAAAGGTTTCTAGGTAGTCGCTATTACTGCTCATACTGCTATTATTTTCAAAAGAATCGTCAGATAGCGTTGTCACATTATGCTCTCATGCTTTGCTAAGGTATCAATTAAAAATACCTTACGGTAAACTTGAGCCTATCATATCAGGCAATTACACAGTGATAAATACGATGCAAATTGGTTTATTTTTTGGTTCTACTACGTGCTACACCGAAATGGCAGCAGAAAAGATTCGCGACATTATTGGTGCCGATATAGTTACCCTGCACAATATTAAAGACGAGCCACTAAAAAATGCAGAGCAGTATGACTTTATCATCTTTGGTATTTCAACATGGGATTTTGGTGAAATACAAGAAGACTGGGAGTCAAAGTGGGACGACATAGCCGACGTAAACCTAAATGGTAAAACCATTGCTTTATTTGGCATGGGCGATCAACAAGGTTACGGGCAGTGGTTTCAAGATGCGCTAGGCATGCTACACGACGAAATAAATACGCAAACATTTACTCAACTTGGTTTTTGGCCAAACGACAGTAGTTACGAGTTTGAAGCTTCAAAAGCATTAACGCCTGATGGTAAACAGTTTGTAGGACTCGCGCTCGACGAAGACAGTCAATACGAGCTAAGCGACGACCGCATTGCAACATGGGTTGAACAGGTAATGACTGAATACGGCGAAACGCTTTAATTAATAAGCTAATAAATAAAAAGCAAAAAGCCCGCAACTAGTTTAGTTGCGGGCTTTTTAATTAGGGCGTGTTGATCTTTGGTGGGTGAATTTTCAGCAGTATGTTTGGTTTTTAGGCAAGGCAGAGCCTATGTAGTGTGGTTATTCCCCATAAATAGGCGATAACGCAGCATAAATGCCAAACATGCACTGCCCTCTGGGTTCTTTCTAGGGGCGATCAACTCTTTGTTGCTCGGTTTTTACTTAGCCCACTAGGTTACAAACCTCGCGCCGCGATTTAATCGCCCCTAGATTGAACAAATTTCAATCCACAAAGATCAACACACCCTAGCAATATGAGTAATTTATTGAAACGTCATCACATTGGTTGTTTGTGGGTAGTACCCATCTGCCATAACAATGTACGGTAATAAATTACTTAACCATTTTTGCTGCACGCTTTCGCTATAGTTTAAGTAAAGCTTACCTTCGTGAATATAAAATGCTTCTGGGTCTATACCTACAGCGTTACCTTCATCAGCCATTGCATAAGCACACCAACCACCGTATTGCGGTGCATAACGCTTTGGGTTTTCTGCAAATGTCGTTTTGTTTTCTTCACTCGAAAAGTGCCAGTTGGCACCTAAATAACTAAACGTGTATTTTTCGCTGCCTTTAACGGCTTTATTTTGCGTAAAATAAGCAACGCTGTCGTACCCTTTAATAGCCGTGTTATTAAACCAACCCGTATTTACAGCATCATCCTTTGCATTTGCCCCACCGCTTATTAACAGTGCGCTAAGCATTATTAAAGCAACTATGTACTTAATCATCTTTTTTCCTTTATTATTTACTCAAAATTGAATGCCAATTAAATATAGCTGGCTTAGTGAGTAAGAAAGGCAAAGCGCAAAAATGATTTCAGTTAATACTTAATTATTTAACGTTTAGTAATTAAATAAGTAGTAAAACTTACTCTACTTTTAGCCAATATTGGTTTCGGTAAAAAAAGCCAATGTAGCCGCGTACTTCGAGCTTTTTACCTTCATCTTGCGGGGTTAGTTGTAAAGTGTAGGTTTTACCATTTGTTGGATCGAGTATTTCACCGTCTCCCCAAACACCATCATCTTGTGCTTTTACACCCGTGATTATAGTCATTCCTAAAATAGGCTGATCTTTTAACTCATCATCACATTTACTGCATATACCGTTTTGTTTTGCCGGGTTAAGAATGGTTTCAACTTTGCCGCTTAATACACCGTTGGTTTGGGTAATACGTACATACGACTTAGCTTGGTTTGTATCCTCATCAATCGTTTTCCAAAGCCCTACAGGCGTAATAGCAGCAAACACACCTTGGCTTGCAAAAATGGTGGCTGCTAACGTGCTAAGTAATGCTAATTTATTTAACTTTTTCATTGTGTTGCCTTTTAAATTAAGTGGCCAATGGTTAAATCATATCAGGTGATTTATAAACACACTATTAAAGCGCTGTACATAAAATAAAAAACTAAAAGCAAAAAACCTAAACTAATAATCATTAGTTTAGGTTTAAGGGGCAGTAGCATAAAAAAAAGTTACGTATTACCTCACTTTAAAAACAACATCCCCTATTTTTAGATTTGAATATTCAGGCTCAACTAAAGATAATTCGTTATTATCAATCATGCTTTTAAGGTATCTAATCTCTTCAGGATTTTCGACATTCATATACCTTGAGCGCCACTTACCCATGTCGAATAACCAGAAATATGCGGATATATTTTCATTACTTTCGTCAATCACTATAAAATCGAGTTCATCATCTTTGTTTAAATCCATGCCAATGAAATAGTAAGTATGTTCTTTTAAAGAGTTACGATCGTAAAAATGTTGTTCAGAAAATACTGCCTCTATTAAACCTTGAGGTATTAGCGCTTGTGATGGCCAAAATACACTGCGCTCAATAAAATCATCGACTGTGTGTTCAAGCGTTAAAGCAAACTCATTATTTACATACATCCTATCGATGATAGCGTATTGCTCTGGGTGACTCGTTTCAATTTTCTGTTTTAATAACTGCATAGCTAAATAACCTTGGCGACCTAAGCTGTGCTCAAAATAGTAATAGTCAAACTTTTCTATTGTTACTTTATCTGCATCTAAACGCGCTATTTGGCTGTTTGTAGATAAGCTTTGAAAATTTAATAAAGGGGAGTTAACAGCAAGCATACTAACGAGCACCACCCACCCCATCACAATATTTATTTTGCTAAGCGGCTCTAGCCAATTGTCTCGCTTTGTTATAATTCCAACAAGATAACTAAACGAAAAACACGCCAATAAAAACCAGATCAAAATGCCCCAACAACGATCTACTGTTAGCCCATGCTGCTCTACCCGTAAGTAAATTCCATAGGCAGAAATAACACTATAAACTGGAAGTAACGCAACGCTTATAAAAACGAGTCGGTGCAAGAGCATGTGATAAGGGCGAACTGATGAGTCATCTTTATAAACAGTGTTAACAAAAAACAACGTGAGCACCTGCAGCCACATTACTAATAAACTGCCACTTCCGGTCTCCCATAATTTATTGAGTCCGGTAAAAGGAAGTGTTGCTAAAAAACCGAGAGAAATAACTGATAAAACAGGCAATAAAAACTTAATTAAAGTTTGTAGTAAAAAAGCGATATTATCTTCAATGTTCAAAAGCTTTCTAAATATGACACTCGCAAAGGCAAATGCGAGCGTTAAGGTTGGGATCCAAAACCATTCATTTCTTAGTAGCTCAGAGAAAAATTCTATATCTAAAATATCAAATAAAGCCGCACCTAAATTTAGAATTCCCCAAAAAATAAGTACAAACAGCCAGCATTCTCCAAATATTATAAAATTACGCCAAGAGAGCTTAAATAAACGACTGTAACTAACATTTTCTGAGCTACCAAATTGTTGTATGTACATAAGGCCTTTAAAGCCAGCTATTAAACTAGTAAAAATAAAAACTGACATTAAAGTGTTATTACTTACGTACTCTTGAGGCTCTTGCTGAAAGCCAACATACGCCCCCAATAAAGATAACAACAAGGAAAAAGGAAGGATTAAAAGCAACGACGTTTTTATATTATTTTTATTAACGGTCATTAGCATTAATAAAGGAAAGCTCATAGAAAATGTAATAAGTGAGACTAACCATGTAGGGCTTGTTGCTGGCCACACATTATTTTCTATACTGCTATACAAAAGGGTAAGAGCAATAGCCTGTAGTACGGCAAGTATAATTATAAAAGATTTTGGTAACTGACTATCCATATCTGTTCTCAACAATAGGTTTTAGTCAGTTTGCGTTATTCGTTCCTATTTTACAATTGCTTCACATTTTCAAATAAAATGCTTTGCATAGGGCTATATAATCAGCAGTGTAGGTATTATCTAAGTTTCTAATACACAGGGTTGATGATTCTATATCGCTTTTTACGTAGCTAAATGTCATTAAACTGCGGCTAATATCTTTGTTGGGCGTGGCCTTTACTTGGCAATGAGTATTTAAATAAAGCCCATTTTGAATAGCAAGCTCAATAAATAATGCGCCTTCAACGCTTGGAAGTATTAAGCTAAAGCGGGAACCACTATGGCTTAAATGTTTAAACGCATTAATTAACTCTTCAAAACTTAGGCCGTCGGTATGGCGTGCGGTATTACGCGCAACATTATCGCCTTTTAAACTGTGATTAAAATACGGTGGATTAGAGATAACCACGTCAAATTTAACTTCACTACTAAAGCGTTGAATAGTTTGGTGCGTAATACTTATAGTTGGCCACGGGCTATTAGCTACATTTTGTAATGCTTGGGTATAGGCGCTTTCGTCAATTTCTACCGCAGTTATATCAAGCTCATTACTGCGCTGCTTACACATTAGTGCTAACAAGCCAGTGCCGGTGCCTATATCAAGTAATGACTTTGCACCGCTTAAATTAGCCCATGCGCCAAGCAAAATGCCATCGGTAGAAACTTTCATTGCACAGTGGTCGTGTTCAACTTTAAATTGTTTAAATACAAAACCAGACATTTTTTCACCTTTTCATTCACCAAGCGCAGCATAGCGCGTATAATCAGGGTAATTGTCCCTTATTTTAGACACTCTATGCAATTTTCTGAATTTGATCTTGATAACAAGCTACTCGATGCCATTAATAAAATGGGCTACGAGACGCCAACCAGCATTCAACAACAAGCTATTCCTGAAGCACTACAGGGGCGCGACATTTTAGCATCTGCGCCTACTGGTACAGGTAAAACAGCGGCATTTTTAATTCCGGCTATTCAGTACTTACTGGATTTCCCACGTCGTGATCCTGGTTTTGCGCGCGTACTCGTTATGACCCCAACTCGTGAGCTGGCTTATCAAATTCATGAACAATGTGAACTGCTAGCTAAACGCACACACCTAAAAATTGGTGTAGTAACAGGCGGTATTAACTACGGCACGCATAAAGAAATTTTTGAAAAAAATAACGATATTTTAATCGCCACACCAGGTCGATTAATGGAATACCTAGAAACCGAAAACTTTCATGCTGAACACGTAGAAATGCTTATTATTGATGAAGCAGATCGCATGTTAGATATGGGTTTCAAAAAAGAAATGAGCCGTATTTGTGACGAAGCTAAAAATCGTCGCCAATGTTTTTTATTCTCAGCAACACTTGAAGGTGACAGCGTAGAAAGGTTTGCTGAAAAAACATTAAACGACCCAGCTCTATTAGAAGCCGAATCGTCACGTAAAGAAAAAGCTAAAATTCACCAATGGGTACATTTAGCCGACGATTATCATCACAAACTTGAATTATTAGTTAATACGCTAAAAAACCCTGACGTAACTAAAGCGATTGTGTTTGTTAAAACTCGCGAACGCTTAGAAACATTGATTGGCGAACTTACAACTAATGATGTAAAAGCGGCGTGGTTACGCGGCGAAATGCCACAAGACAAACGTATGAAAGCCATGGAAAACTTCCACAGTGGCAAAACAAGCATATTAGTTGCTACCGACGTAGCTGCACGTGGTATTGATGTATCTGACATCAGCCACGTTATTAACTTTGATATGCCGCGTACTGCCGACGTATATGTACACCGTATTGGTCGTACTGGCCGTGCTGGTAAAAAAGGGATAGCAATATCGCTAGTTGAAGCACACGATATTGGTATTTTATATAAAGTAGAACGCTACGTTGAGCAAAAGTTAAAACGCCGTGTAATTAGAGGCGTTGAGCCACAGCATAAAGAAGCTAAGCCACCGGCTAAAAAGCGTAAAGACCCAGTAAAAATGAAAGCTAAGAAAAAGGCTAAGGTTAAAAAGAAAAAGTAACCTAAAACATTTTTATACTAAGCCGACTTTTGTCGGCTTTTTAATGCAAGCCTTGCAGGCTCTGCTGTTTGTACCTGTTACATATGTAACCCAAGCATGTAACTCATACTCATTTAAATGTAATTTTTGCCCACCTGAATTCCCACTTAATAAAAATCCCTTATATTTCATAGCGTTAATATTGGCACCGAAATTGTAACTACAAAGATAACCTAGCCGATGGAATTTCCATATTGTGGCTGCACTATTCACTGTAATGTAAGGATTAAGTTATGAACCGCTTCAAGTTAACTATCGCTTTAGTATCATTTTGTTGTTTATTTTTATTAGCTTGCGCTACAAAAGTAAGTGCAGCAACCAACATGGCCGTAGTAAGCAGTGTAGCCACTCAACCTAACTTACAACAAGCTATCACCAACACCCTACGAACTAATCCTAACCTAGCGTTAAGTGATATTCGTGTGCAGGTAAAAAATGGTGAAGTAGATTTATACGGTGAAGCACAAACTGGTTTTCAGCGCGCACTAGCTCAAAAGTTTTTAGAAAATATGGATGGCGTAAAAATCATTCGTAACAAAATTAGCGTTATTTAACATGTTAGAATAAAACATAAATATGTTGGAAGTTTGTAATTTACGAGCTCGTCGGTTGCAAAGTGTCTCACCAAATCTAATATTTATTTATGCGCGTGCACTATTTGGCACGCGCTTATTTACGTCTTTTATGGTACGTCGCTGTAACATCCTACCGTAGTTATATCTGTATGATTAGCGTCATTAAATCAAAGATTTCTAAATTAATGGAGTAAGTTAAAGACTAAACTTTTGGGCCTCATCATTTAAACCGTTTGCCATTCTAGACAATTCGCTACTTGACTGTGCAATATCTCTAACTGCCTGCTCGGTCTCTGATATACCCATATTTATGACACCTATATTTCGTGATATTTCATCGATGGTGGTTGCCTGCTGCTCAGAGGCGGTTGCAATTTGAACAACCATATCAAAAATTTCATCTACTGCTTTGCCTACATTACTATTGATTAAGTTTGCTTTCTTAGCTATTTCCTGAACTTGAGTTGTTTGTCCTACATTGTCAGTCATTGCTTGAACAGCTGCGTTACTGGCACTCACAACAGCTTCAATGATCACTTCAACCTCCATTGTAGACTCTTGCGTAGACTTAGCTAAGCTTCGTACTTCATCAGCAACAACAGCAAAACCACGCCCTTGTTCACCAGCTCTAGCTGCTTCAATTGCTGCGTTCAAAGCAAGTAAATTAGTCTGATCAGCTATCTTTTTAATAACGCCTAATACATTCACTATTTTTTCTGAATTATGCTTCAACTCCGTCACTTCATGTGCTGATTTTTTTGTAGCTTCTCCAAGAGAAACAAGTGCGTTGTAAGTACTATCATTATTTTCAGAGCCTTCTCGAGCCATTCTTTGAATATTTTCACATAATAATGATGCACTAGCAGTTGTACTCGCTATCTCTTTTACTGTTTCAGTCATTTCGGTAGTGGCGGCTGCAACTTGTATAGTTTGTGCTTGCTGCTCGGTAACTGCTAAGCTAGTTTGCTCAGTAACTGAGGCAAGCTCTGTTGCTGTACTGCCTTGCTGAACTGCAACGTTAGATAATTCACCAATCATTTTTCTGAGATTTTCTAACATGGTATGCAATGCAACTTGTAGCATGCCTACCTCATCGTGTGAATTAACTTCGATATTACTGCTAAGATCTCCTGCCGCCACTTTTTTAGCAAAAGTGGAAGCTACAATTATTGGGGTCGCTATTTTTCGAGAAAAGAAAACACCAATAAATACAACAACAATTGCAGCTACTATTATAGAAATCACACTAAAAAGCACAGTCTGATGGACTGGTGCAAATGCTTCTGATTCGTCAATTTCACTTAATATAATCCAGCTAAAATCTCCAATCTTTATACTATCGAAGGCAGAAAGCACGTTATTTCCATTATAATCTTTTATTATTTTAGTACCATGTTGAGCATTCAAAGCTAAATTTACAGCCTCTGTATCAGCACCATTATTTGTTACAGTTCCTGCAAAACTTGCTTTGAGTGAATGTCCTTCAGGGTCAAGATATGAATCAGAACGCATTAGCTTATCTTCTCCAACTAGGTAACTCTCACCAGTTTCTCCCATCCCTTCGCGAACACCCATTATTTGATTAGTCCCTTTGCTCGAAAGCTGTAAAGCAACTATTGTATCGCTACCATCAACAGGTATAGCAATAAACGCAGCGGGTTCTCCATTACTTGGTGCATACGGTTTGTAATCAGCAATACTAAAACTTTTAGATTGTTTAACCTCTTTAATTAAATCGCCTAAATTTGAACTCGCATATTTCCCTTGTAATATGTTTGTTTGATAATCAGATTCTCTAGCTTGAGTGTAATAAATAAGCCCATTGTTATTAATTAAAAACACATCGTAATAGTCATACTTCTGTATATATTCTGTAAAAAAGCGATCATAGTTGTCTTCCTTAAGCTGCGGAACAATTAAAGCCAAAAGCTCAATATCTGCCCTTTTTTGATTAAAATAATTTTCGATCTGAGTTTTTTTTATTTGATTAATCGCCTCAAGCGACTGAGATATATTGTATTCGACGCGTGATTTTGATTGTAATGTAGAAATTGTAGTAATTATGAGGGCGGGTATTATCCCTACGAGTAGGAAAATTAATGTTAGCTTGGTTTTTAAACTCCAGTGACTCGTTTGAAAAGCTGAATTTTCTTTCTTGCTTGGCATTTGTATTTACTAAATAAAGAGCAGTTAAGTTAAACCTAGCCTACCAAAAGCTAAAAATAAATTTATTTATTCAAAAACCCCGAATTTACAGGTGAAAACAAACAAAACAGAAACATAAAACCACTAAAATGCATTTATTATCCAAACACCTCGTTGTTTATGTATTTGTAATGGTTACAAGTTTATTTATTGCGCTCTTATTGGAAAATGATAATTTATACTTATATGAAGGGACTTAACTTTAAAATTAGAAATATCCTTTATTTTATAAAATGTCTAAAAAGCGCATTTTTACTCTGTAAAAATGCGCTGTTGGTAAGTAACTATTTCCCAATGCTTTTGCCTAATGAGCTTTAACTAAATTACTCACTTTGGCTAGAGTCAGCACCGTCGCTACTGTCTTTATTTGATGACTGCGGGCTTATTTTGTCACTTATCATGGCATCGAGTTTTTCTCCGCCTTTAATACCAAAATCTAAAGTACGAATTGGGAATGGAATGCTAATGTCCGCCTCGTCTAGCGCTTGCTTAACGGCAACAACACCTTTATGGCGTACCGTCATGAAGTCAGGCTCGCCTGGGTATTTAATCCAAAACCACACCAGTAAGTTAATGCTGCTGTCGCCAAAACCTTCGGCGTATACTGCGGTTTCATCTTTGCGTATTACGAAGTCAAATTCATTTATTTTTTCGACGATGACGTCTTTTGCTTTTTCTATGTCGTCGCCATACGAAATACCTACGGGTACTTCTATGCGTCTAACACCTAGCGTGGTGTAATTTTTTAGTACGTTTCTAAATAATACTTTGTTTGGTACCAGTATTAACTGCCCATAAAAGCTCTCTATTAGCGTGTTACGTAGGTTTATAGAATGTATTGAACCAAACACATCATCGGTTTCTATTACGTCACCTGTTTTAAATGGCTTACGTACACCCATTGCTATACCTGCAATTAGGTTTTCGGTCATGTCTTGAAACGCAAAACCAATGGCTAAACCCACAATACCCGCACCAGCAAGTAACGAAGTTACGGTGCCTTTTAGCCCAACAAAATCGAGCGCTATAAATAAACCTATACACAACACAATAACTTTAAAAATTGACGCCATTAAGTCGGCAATTTGTGTTGAGTCGAGAGAGCGGCGTAATATGTTTTTCATCAGCTTGCCAGCAAAGCGCGCCAATATTGAAAACACAATTGCGATCAGTATCGCAACTATAAAATTAGGGATATGGCTTATTACAACATCAAACCACCCTCCGAGCTTTTCTTCTATTAGTTTTTCGGCTTCGTCAATTGACGGAATGCTGATCATTTTATTTGCACCTATTTAATTAGTGTTCTCATTAATATTAGATGAGATTGCAAATATAACGCCAACATCAAAAAAGCCATGCAATGCATGGCTTTTAAAATTTTTATTTAAGCTTATAAACCTAATTTTGTTCGTCGCGCATAAATACCGGCTCAAGCTCTTTAACTGTTGCCTCTGGGCTAAAGTAATAACCTGCTACCGTAAACTCTTTAAGTTGGCTTAACTGCGTTACTTTATTTTCGATAATGTAGCGCGCCATCATGCCGCGTGCTTTTTTAGCGTAAAAGCTAATTACTTTGTATTGACCGTTTTTACAGTCTTTAAAGTGTGGGGTAATAATTTGTGCATTTAATGCTTTTTTATCTACCGCTTTAAAGTATTCGTTTGAAGCAAGATTAACTAAATATTGTGCGTCTTGCGCTTTTAATACGTCGTTTAGTTTATTCGCTATAACGCTGCCCCAAAACTCGTATAAGTTTTTGCCACGTGAGTTTTCAAGCTTGGTGCCCATTTCAAGGCGGTAAGCTTGCATTAAATCAAGTGGCTTTAATAAGCCGTATAAACCAGAAAGGATACGTAAGTGGTTTTGTGCGTAATCAAGCTCGCTAGCTTTAAGCGTACTTGCATCTAAACCGCCATATACATCGCCATTAAAGGCAAGTGCGGCTTGTTTAGCATTACTTTGTGTAAACGGCTGTGCCCACTCACTAAAGCGTGCTGCGTTAAGCCCAGATAGCTTGTCGCTAATTTTCATTAAACTGCCAATTTGCGCTGGTGTTAGTTCACGGCATACTTTCATGAGCTCTTCGCTGTGCTCTAGTAATTCAGGCTGAGTGAACTTGTCTGTTGCGGGTGGCGTTTCGTAATCAAGATTTTTTGCAGGTGAAATAACAGTGATCATAGTTAGCTATTGACTTGTAATTTATTTAGTGTCAATTTCAACATTAAATGAAACGAAAAGCACGTTTTGTTTAAATAAATCCTCTCTTAATAACCCATGCATTGCCGTTTTTTTATTGATCAGGACATAAGACCTATCAAGCATTGTCACACTGTTGCAGTATGGATTGTATATATTAAGAGTGATTAGATTTTTCTTTTAACTTGCTTGGAATGAGGAAAGCAAATGACTTCAGCTCTACAAAGGCTAAAACAACATTCATCTATTGTGGCCGATACTGGTGATATTGAAGCTATTAAAAAGCATCAACCAGAAGATGCAACTACAAACCCATCGCTTTTATTAAAAGCGAGCGAGATTGAAGCATATAAGCCTTACCTAGATAAAGCTTGGAGCTACGCAAAAGAAACCGAGCAAGAGCCTGCTAAACAACTTGAACTAGCATGTGATTACTTTGCCGTATTACTTGGTAAAGAAATTAGCGAGATTATACCTGGTTATATTTCTACTGAAGTAGATGCACGCCTTTCGTTTAATACGCAAGCTACAATTGATAAAGCACATACCCTACTTAGCCTTTACGAAAAAGAAGGTGTAAGCAAAGACAAAATATTAATTAAAGTAGCGTCTACGTGGGAAGGTATTAAAGCCGCTGAGCAGCTAGAAAAAGAAGGCACTAAATGTAACCTTACTTTATTATTTAGCGATGCCCAAGCCCGTGCTTGTGCCGATGCAAACGTATTTCTAATTTCGCCATTTGTTGGTCGTATTTTAGATTGGCACGTTGCTAACGGTATGGAAAAACCAACCGATCCGCTACAAGATCCAGGTGTTCAGTCTGTACGCAGCATTTTTGAATTTTACAAACGCCATGACTACAAAACAGTTGTGATGGGTGCAAGTTTCCGTAATACAGGCGAAATTATTGCACTTACAGGTTGTGACAAGCTAACTATTAGCCCTAATCTTTTAGAAGATTTAGGCAACCTTGAAGGCGCACAAGAATATTTGCTTGAAAGCGATGTTCCACAAGAGCCAAAGCCAGAGCCACTTACAGAAGCGCAGTTCCGCTGGTTACATAACCAAGATGCTATGGCTACTGAAAAACTAGCTGAAGGTATTCGCTCTTTTGCTGATGCACAAGAACAACTAGAGGCGCGCTTTAAAGCAATGTAATTTGCTATAATCGTGTTTTAAAAACGTCGCAATAGCGGCGTTTTTTTATGCCTAAAATACGCTACTCCTCCATATAATCTTTGTATAAACCTTCATCAACTCATCACATCCCCGTAACATAACTGTCACTTTTTTGTTCTATTTTAGTTATGCCTGTGGTATAGGTATTCTTGAGGTCAATAAAATCAATAGGAGAAGTTCATGGATAGCCTAAACGATATATTAGAGATATTAGAAGGACCAGATACAACAAGGAAAACCTCCCAGAAAAATAAAAAAAGAAAATGGCGTGAAATAGAAGCAATAAAAGACAAACAACGCCTACGTAAAGAACTACAAGAACTAGACTACTTTGCAGACAGTATTGCGATTGAAGAGCTCGATTTTTAATTCAATACGCCCCAACTAAACAAAAAGGCTTCCGATATATGGAAGCCTTTTTTAATGCGCTGAAAATAGCTGCATGAGGTAAATTTTTTATTCAGAGCTCATATATGGTCTCCTCCAGTATTGCAAGGTGTCATTCAACGATAGCAGGGACAGGTTTGCTGTCATATATACGGTCTTTTAGTGAAGATTATTACTTCTGACCTTGATGTAATCCGCGCA
>NZ_JADYXM010000026.1:0-14711 GCF_015864305.1 Pseudoalteromonas sp. NZS71_1
GGCAAGATGTGGAAGTGGTGTGAGCCATTAAGCTAACTTGTACTAATTACCCGTGAGGCTTAACCATACAACGCCAAACGCGTTTTATGTGATAGTGAAACAAGCGAAGAAGTTAATATGACTAAAGTAGATATTACTGAAAAGACTTAAAAAATATTATCAGATATTTTCCAAATTCAGTTAGTGCGTAGCGATACGGATTAACGCCCAAATTTGCTTGGTGACAATAGCGTTTTGGACCCACCTGACTCCATGCCGAACGCAGTAGTGAAACGAAACAGCGCCGATGATAGTGTAGCTTTTGCTATGTGAAAGTAGGACATTACCAGGCTTCAAATGGTAGAAAGCCCGAATCTAACGATTCGGGCTTTTTTACGTCTGCAGAAAAGTGAAATGCGCGCAATTAACACACACTCACATCAACACCCATCACGTAGGGCGGGCGAGCATAGCGACTCCCGACGCTAGAATCACAACAAAATCCCTCAATAACTCAGTCGGCCAATACAGTAGCATTTGCTACGTGACTCTCCACCGCTGTGGGCACTACGACATCACCAGGCTTCAAATTGTAGAAAGCCCGAATCTAACGATTCGGGCTTTTTTACGTCTGAAGAAAAGTAAAATGCGCGCAATTAACACACACATCAACACCCATCACGTAGGGCGGGCGAGCATAGCGACTCCCGACGCTAAAATCACATCGAGAATAGCTACAATGTTCTTATTTCACGAGCTGGGTTACCCGCTACTACAGTATTAGGCATTACATTTTTAGTAACCACAGCACCCGCANCATTACATTTTTAGTAACCACAGCACCCGCACCCACAATACTATTTTCACCAATACTCACACCCGCTAAAATAATTACACCTGCGCCAACCCATATGTTATTGCCTAACGCGATAGGTGCTGCAAAGTTTTCTTTATTAAGCCTTTTTGCTGGATTAGTAGCATGTGACACAGCTAAAAGCTGAACGTTCGGGCCTATTAAGCAGTCATCACCTATGGTGATTGAGTGATTGGCTAATGGCGAGTCGAGAAGTGTGCAATTAATATTCATAAAAGTACGATCACCAATAACTATTTGATTGCCGTAATCGCAATGAAAACCTGATTCTATAATTACACCATCACCCGACTTTAAAAATAACTCTTTGATACGTTTTAAGTTGCCTTTACTTGGGCTCTTATTAAATAAACGGCAGGTTTCACCTGCTTGCTTTCGCTGTGCTAAGTATTCTTTACTGATACTGTTAAATGACTGCATTGTATTTATCTTTATAACTTAATTAGTTATAGCTTACCGTACTTTTAGTTTTATTATTATTAGAATAAAACTGTATTTTTTTTGCTCGTTCACTTGCCATTTAAGTTGTTTCGTTTAAAATCGCATAACTTTCGAAATGAAACTTAATTCACGAGCTTTATGACTAAACGAAACACACAGCAGCGTCGTCACAATATACTGGTTCAAGTTAATGAATTAGGTGAAGTCGCCGTTGAAAAGTTAGCACAGCAGTTTCAAACATCTGAAGTAACCATTCGAAAAGATTTAACCTCGCTTGAAAAAAGTGGCTTATTACTTCGCCGCTACGGTGGTGCTATTGCACTACCTAAAGAAATTGTTAGCGATGAAGTAGATTCAAAGCGCAAAGTCGCAATAGCAAAAGCTGCAGCAAAACTTATAAAAGATCATAACCGCATTATTATTGATAGCGGACGCACTACGGCAGCTATGATCCCTGAGCTTGCTGATAAGCGTGGGCTAGTTGTTATGACCAACGCTATTAAAGTAGCGAGTCGTTTATTATCACTCGAGAACGAGCCGACACTTTTAATGACCGGCGGAACGTGGGATCCACATTCTGAGTCATTTCAGGGGCAAGTTGCTGAAAATGTATTATGTTCTTACGACTTTGATCAGCTATTTATTGGCGCTGACGGCATAGATGTAAAGCGCGGTACTACTACCTTTAATGAGCTAGTTGGTTTAAGCCAAGTTATGGCAAAAGCCGCTCGTGAAGTAATTGTAATGGTTGAATCAGATAAGATTGGCCGAAAAATACCAAATTTAGAATTACCGTGGAAAATAGTAACCACATTAATAACCGACGATGGCTTAGCAGACGATAAGCGCAAAGCAATTGAGGCGTGTGGTGTAAAACTAATTTGTGCAGAGATTATACAATAGCTACTCAGTAGCAAGTATTTTAAAAATTAATGGAGACACTATGTGTGGAATAGTTGGGGCAGTTGCAGAACGTCCAGTAAACAAAATTTTAGTTGAAGGCCTTAAACGCCTAGAATACCGTGGTTATGACTCAGCAGGCGTAGCATTGCTTGATGGCAACACACTTAATACTGTTAAAGCAGTGGGTAAAGTAGTTAACGTAGAAGCAGCTCTAGAAAAAGCAGGCGTTAGCGGTCATACAGGTATTGCACATACGCGCTGGGCAACACATGGTAGCGTTACAGAAGCAAATGCACACCCACATGTATCAAACAACCAGTTAGCACTTGTGCACAACGGTATTATTGAAAACCACGCTAGCCTACGTACAGCACTTAAAGCAGATGGTTACGAATTCTTATCAGACACTGATACAGAAGTAATGGTGCATTTAATTCACCAACTTCGTAAACAACACACAACGTTACTTGCATCAGTACAAGCAGCTGTTAAACAGTTTGAAGGCGCTTTTGGTACTGTTGTATTTGATAAAGACAACGATAACGAAATCATTGTAGCGCGCTCAGGTAGTCCTCTTGTTATTGGTTTAGGCCTTGGCGAAAACTTTATTGCGTCTGATCAGTTAGCATTACTACCTGTTACTCGTAGCTTCATCTTTTTAGAAGAAGGCGACGTAGCACGTATTACACGTGACACAGTAGAAATTTTTGATGCAGACGGTAACGCAGTTGAGCGTGAAGTGATTGAATCAAACATTACGCAAGATGCATCAGGCAAAGGCGATTACCGTCACTACATGCTAAAAGAAATTTACGAGCAGCCACTTGCTGTACGTAATACTCTTGAAGGGCGTTTAAACGACGACCGTGTAGCAATTGATGCCTTTGGCGAAAGCGCTCAGCAAATATTTAAAGATGTAAAACATGTGCAAATTATTGCCTGTGGTACGTCTTATCATTCAGGTATGGTTGCACGTTACTGGCTTGAGCAGTTTGCGGGTGTTAGCTGTAATGTAGAAATAGCTTCTGAATTTAGATACCGTCAGTCGTTTGTTCATGAAAATAGCTTACTTGTTACTATTTCTCAATCGGGTGAAACTGCCGATACGCTAGCTGCATTACGCCTAGCTAAAGAGCAAGGTTACATGGCCTCAATGACTATTTGTAACGTACCTGGTTCATCGCTTGTACGCGAATCAGACCTTGCCTTTATGACTAAAGCAGGCGCTGAAATAGGCGTGGCATCTACTAAAGCATTTACTACGCAGTTAGTTGGTTTGTTAATGCTTACTGCGTCTATAGCTCAGGAAAAAGGCCTTGATCAAAGCGCAATTGTAAATGCAATTAAAGTACTTCCAGCTAAGTTAGAAGAAACATTATTACTCGCTGATGGTATTGCAGATCTTGCAGAAGAGTTTGCCGACAAACACCACTCATTGTTTTTAGGTCGTGGCTCGCAATACCCAATTGCAATGGAAGGCGCGCTTAAGCTTAAAGAGATTTCGTACATTCATGCAGAAGCCTACGCCGCTGGCGAGCTAAAACATGGCCCACTAGCACTTATTGATGCCGACATGCCAATTATTGTTGTAGCACCAAATAACGAATTGCTAGAAAAACTTAAATCAAACGTAGAAGAAGTACGCGCACGTGGCGGCATTATTTACGTATTCGCAGATAAAGATTCACACTTTGAGTCAGACGACACAATGCGTGTAATCAACGTAAACCACACTGACGACATTATTGCGCCAATAGTTTACACGCTGCCATTACAGTTACTGTCGTACTATGTAGCAGTAATTAAAGGCACTGACGTTGACCAACCACGTAACTTAGCTAAATCTGTTACGGTTGAGTAAAATCAAAAGGTTGGTAATTACCTGTTAAAGATAAAAAGGCGCTCAATGCGCCTTTTTTTGTACCTCAAAGCCTGTTAGATTAAATAACACACTATTTTATAAAGGATTAGTCATGCGTTTATTAACCGCTGTTTTTATATGTAGTTTATTTATATTTTATTCTAGTAGCACACTTGCAGAGCCTGATTTAAAACAGCAAACCATTGGCTATCCGCAACACACACATACATTTAAATCGGCTGTTTTAAACGAAGAACGCACAGTTGTCGTTCAGTTACCTAAGAGCTATCAATCTGAGCCAAACAAGGTATATCCTGTTATATATCGCTTAGATGGCGCGGGTAACATACCGCTTATAAGTGCTGTAATGGATCGACTGCAAAATAATAATCGTGCGCCTGAGGTTATTATTGTCGCTATTGAAAACACTAATCGCTTAAGGGATTTATACCCCACAGTTAATAAAGAGCCACAAGGCCCGGTAGGTGAAGGCGGAGGCGCAGCAAAGTTTTTAGCATTTATTGAGCAAGAGCTTATGCCCTTGATTAATAAAAGCTATCGTACGCATAACTTTAATGTGATTGCTGGAGGCTCAGCAGCAGGCGTGTTTGCACTTTATACTATGCAAGCTAACCCTGAGCTTTTCCAAGCGCATATTGCTTACAGCCCTGCCGTTTGGTGGAACTATGGCGCACCGGTAAAAGCGACTAAGTCGTTTATAGCTAAAACGAAAGAGCTTAACAGTTACGTTTACATCAATATCGGCGAAGAAGCCGGCATAATGCGCGAAAGGTACGATGAATTGCAGCAAGCTATGCAATCGCATAAAGTGCGAGAGCTACGCTTCTTTAGTGATGCGTTTGATGGTGTCTCGCATAACCTGACTTCCGTTGCTGGTGCATTTAATGCCTATCACAACTTATTTTTGCCTAAACAAATGCCCATAAGTGATTTAACTGACGATGTAGCCTCCATTTATGCTTATTATCAAAACTTATCTCAACAATGGGGCGAGCAGATATCTCCACCAGATCGTGCTGTTAGATTACTAGGTTACAACCTAACGGATAGCAAGCAGTTTGCCCGTGCCATTGAGGTGTTTAAGTATAATATAGAAAATCACCCGCAATCAGTCGATGCGCTTTCAGCTTTATCTTATGGCTATGAAATGCAAGGCAATACTCGCCAAGCGCTTAAACATATGGAATCTGCTTTAACAATTGCAGACGACTCATATCCTTATATAAATTACTTAAAAGAAACAAAAGCTAGGTTGCAAGTAGAGCTGAGTAAGAGTTAATAATATTGTCAATTTAGTTGCTGGCTTTTTATTCAACGAACATTATTACGTTGCTTACTAAGGTTTTATCAATAATTAGGTCGGTTACAATTTAAAGTTTATGTAAGTTTTGTTTAACTTGTTTATATCTTTCTATAAACAACAGCTTATGTTTTTTGTTTGATAATTTTTGTCGTGTTTTTTCTTTTCTCAGTGCCGTATTATTTTTAGGCAGAGGTGGTTTGGGTTATACTAAAACAAATCATTACGTAGGAGAGTTAGACATGACTGCAACTGACCGTATTTATCAAAAAATAAAGCGTTCTCGCCGCTATGTGTTTGAACGTAAAGATTTCGACAATTATGCAAGCTACGATCAGGTTGGTCGTGTGTTAAAGCAATTAGTCGATAAAGGCATACTGATGAAAATTGGCTATGGTTTATATACTAAAGCAACGATTAATAGTCTCACTAATAAGCCGATGCCAACGAGCCCTGGCGGTACTGATGCGATAATGCGTGAAATTTTAAAACTGCGCGGTGTAGACTTTGAGATGGATGCGATGTCATTGAAGAGCATTAACGGTAAATCTACCCAAATACCTGCGTCCATCAAATACAGCTGGAACTCTAAGCAATTTAACCGAAATCTTAAAGTTGGCAATAGAATATTGAGTTATCGCAGATGAGTATACCCAAACTGGAAAAACAGTTTCTTGAGGTATCTGATGCATTGGATTTAGGTAATCCATCGATTCCAGAAAAAGATTATTGGGTAGTGTCTCTTCTGCTATGTTGGAATATGTAAAAAGTGAAAGCCATCAACTGGTTTTTTCTGGCGGAACTGCATTGGCTAAATCCAATATTAAAATCCTGCGAATGTCTGAAGACGTCGACATAAAATTGATTCCTACTAATGAGTTTATCAAAAAGGGCAAGGGGGCAAAGAAACAAGCTCGCAAAGCGCTAATTGAACATATCATAATGAAGTTGGCTGACCATCCTTATCTTAATTACGCTGATAAAACGGTGAATGATGAATATCGCCATGTCGAAATAGAAATAAAATACCCACAGCAATATCACCAAGCACCATGTCTACGCCCGTATATAAAATTAGAGTTTATTGAGACTATTGAACTTCATGGCACTGAGCTTCGCTCTATTTCATCGCTGGTGGCTCAGAGTTACAAGCAACCTGCCGAAGTTAAGGCTATGTTGTGTGTATCGATTGATTCTACGTTGGTTGAAAAAGTACTTTCTATGTTGCGCCGTACTATGTCAGTTAAACGAAACCCAAATTCAAATCGTAAGGATGATGATACGTTGGTTCGTCATATTTATGATGTTCATTGTATTAGTGTTGGGCATAAGATTGATATGAATGTGTTACGCCCGATGTTTGATTTAATTCTGGAAGAAGATAGGCTCCGATTTGGCAATCAACATCAGGAGTTTGTTGACGATCCCCGTAATGAGCTAAAGCTGGGATTGGAGGAGCTTCAAAATAATGAGAAGTTTCGTGAGCGTTTTACCGCGTTTGTTGCACCAATGGTATACAGCCAAAATCCTCATGACTTTGATACTTGTATTGCCTCATTTAAAGTAATTTCAGAGCAGCTTATTGGGTAACATTTAATTCATTCATTTAAGTACTTTGAATAAATGGATTATTTTAAACACGACAATAAAAGCGCGGGATAAACCCGAGCCTACAAATAACATAAACCCGCTCGTAACCTGGCTCGAATCGCGCAGCTGTTACCTATAAAAACATTAAAATCACTACTTAATATGCGTTAAATACGCTAAAATTGCAGGCTAATTTTTTAGCAATAAGCCCACAATTTTTATGACCTCAGCCACAAGCCCTAGCACTTTTTCCGAACTTGGCCTTATTCCAGAGCTATTAGCTCGATTAACCGATTTGGAATATACCCAGCCTACATCTATTCAAGCTAAGGCTATACCTAGTGTGCTTGCGGGTAGTGACCTAATTGCAGGGGCAAATACCGGTTCAGGTAAAACAGCAACGTTTGCATTACCTATGTTGCAAAAAGCTTTCCTTGAGCAGGGCGCTAAAAATACTGCCAGCAAAGGTAATTTTGTAACGGGGCTTATTTTAGTACCGACGCGTGAGCTTGCTACGCAAGTGGCCGATAGCGTTAAATCGTATTCTGCTAACTTTAATGGCGCAATTAAAACGGTGGCCGTGTTTGGTGGTGTGTCGGTTAATACACAAATGCAGGCACTGCGCGGCGGCGCCGATATTATTGTGGCAACACCTGGTCGCTTACTTGATTTAATCTCAAGCAATGCGATTAAGCTCGATAATGTAACTACGCTTGTGCTTGATGAAGCCGACCGTATGCTAAGCCTTGGCTTTACCGAAGAGCTGGCTGACCTTTTAGCGTTAATGCCTGCTAAAAAACAAACCATGTTGTTTTCAGCAACTTTCCCTGAGCAAGTTAAGCTATTAACGCAAGAGCTTTTAAACGACCCAGTTGAAATACAAGTACAAAACAAAGATGAAAGCACCTTAGTACAGCGTGTTTTTACCGTAAACAAAGGTGAAAAAACCACAGTTTTAGCACATTTAATTAAAACGCATAAATGGCGCCAAGCGCTGATTTTTGTCAATGCTAAAAAAGACTGTGAGCACCTAGCGGCTAAGCTTGAAAAACGGGGTGTTAATGCACAAGTTTTCCATGGCGATAAAGGCCAAAGTGAGCGAACTCGTGTAATAGAAAAATTTAAAGCGGGCGAAATCGAAGTACTTATCGCAACCGATATTGCTGCACGTGGTTTGGATATTGAAAAGCTGCCAGTGGTAATAAACTTTAATCTACCACGCAGTCCTGCTGATTACATGCACCGTATTGGTCGAAGCGGCCGTGCTGGTGAAGTAGGCTTAGCGCTTTCATTGGTTGATTATGAAGATTTGCATCACTTTAAAATAATCGAGAAGAAAAACAAACTACGCCTAGAGCGTGAAGAAGTAACCGGTTTTGCTGTAAACCAAGCAAACCTTGATGCAGCTGATGCGCTTAAAAATGAAAAGCCAATGGCAAAACCAGAAGGCACAGGCAAGAAAAAGAAAAAAAATAAAGCCGATGATATAGATGATGTGTGGAGTGGCTGGCGCCGTAAGTAACAATAGAGCTAAATAAATAGCTGTAAAAACCCGTAATTAGTAAACCTAATTACGGGTTTTTTGTTTTGTGGCTTTAATTTAAAGCGTTAGTTTTAAATTAATGGTCGTGATCTTCATCTTCTATTTCTTGTGCAATCCCTAACCAGGTAATGCTTGCAGGTGGAAAAGTTAACTCTAGCTCACTTTCAATTTCTAGGTCTTCTAGGTGTACTTGCACTATGTGTTGAGCAATTGGATCGGCAATATAAGCAAACTGACCACTTTGCGCCACTGTCATACTAAAGCTCATTCCTTCGGGCATTGTGGTTACGTCTGCTTGAGTAATATCTACTTGGCCTGCGAGTTCCCAGTGCATTTCACCGTCATGTTCATGCCCAGTAAGTACATTTAAAAAGCCTAGGCTGTCGAGTATTAAAAAGTGTTCACCACTGGCTGAAAAAGAATAAGAAACAGCACTTGCGCCATCAGCAAGTTGCCATTCTACTTCTTCCATTTCGGCATTTTCAGGATGAATGCTAAGCAATACTGAACCACTGCCATCATGCCCTGCGGCAATACCAAAAATTGTGTCATTGTTTTTATGGCCGTACAAAGTACCAATGCGCTGATCGCCTACGGCATCTATATTTACAACTTTTTGAGCGCTGTATACATCACCTTGCTGATGGGCAATCAATACACCATCACCACAACCAAATACAACATAATCGTGATTTTGTGCTGCGCCGTGTAAATCGGGGCAGGTTATTTCAAACGTTTGCTCTAGTTCGTAATTACCATCGTGAAGATGATAAACACCCACTTGATCGGGAAGTACTTTGGCATTAGATGTATTACTTGCATCGTCGCGGCGAATGGTTGAGAGTAAATGCTCGCCGCGAGGCTCAGCTACACCATGCATGTTAATGTCGTAGTTAATGCCCGTTAGTGTAGCTGTTGTATTGGTAATATCGTTATCGGTTAGCACTTCTACTGAGGCAGGCGTACCGGTTTCTGCATCGCCATCGTAAAATATTGCTAATTGCCCGTCGTGAGTTATTAAGTGTGTAGGGCGACTACCACTTGTTAGCTCGTAGCTGCTAAACGCAGGGCCTTGCTCATAATCATGCAAGTGCTCTGCGTGATCTTCGCGCCACATACCGCCGTCTATAAACCCTAGGTAATCTTGAGTACGATTAGCAATAACAGCATAACGAAAGCCTGGTGATGCAGATAACGTGTTTGAGTCATTGTTTAGTGTAAATGTATCAAGTAATTCGCTGTTGTCTAAATCAAAAAAGCTAGCTTCGTTACTGTCACCTGCCAGAACGGCAAGTCTGCCAAGTGAGTCTATGGTATAGCCGTCGTCATGGTCGTGATCATCATCATGATTGTGCTCGTCTTCTACAACAATAGGATCTTTTTCCACAATGTTGGTTTCTGCATCGCCACAGGCCGTAATAAATATAGCGCTAATAGCGAGTGTAATAAGCTTTAATTGATATAGTTTTTTCATGTTTATTTCCTTTAATTATAATTTTTTAACGCTTAAAAATAACCGCGAATACCTAGCGCAAAACTACGTCCTGGACGTGGCGCTATATCCTTTACAAACGAGCTGTGCACGCGAGCTTCTGTATCTGTTAAGTTAGTGCCTCGTAGGTACACAGACATATCTTGGTTTAACACTGAAAGGTCGTAAGAGATGCTCGCATCAACTAAGGTGTAACCGTCTGTGGCTGTTTCTTGTGGGGCTGTGCGGTCTTGCTTTTGATAGCGAGTTACATGAATATGCGCACTGAGTTTATCTGTTTGATAGCTTAGCTCGCTGCCAAAACGAAGCGGTGGTGTACGGGGTAAATCGCCGCCGTCTTTAAGGCGTGCACGAACGTAGTCAGAGAATACATCTAGCTTAAACTCATCTGTTAATTGCCACGCAATTTGCGCTTCAAAACCATGTAAAACTACATCATCTGTTTTAAATAAATAAACTGGTAGCTCTGATGAATGGTCGTGTTCGTCAACGCCTTCATCGCCATGGTCGTGTCCACTTTGTGCGTATAAACCGGTGTCTATTTGGTAATAATAGTTATCTACTTGGTTGTAAAAGGCATTTAAAATAAAGCCAACATCGCCTTGAGTTTTACGTAGGGTTAAATCGATATTATTGGCTGTTTCCAGGTCAATTGCTTGTTCAGATAAACCCAAATGGCCATCTTCATCTAAATCAAATAGTGCGCCTACTTCGTAAGTGCCAGTGCCAATATGCGGCCCAAACGATAACAACTCAGAGGCAGAAGGTGCACGTTCAGAGCGCGATACCGAAAGCCCTAAGTTATAGTTAAATGTAAAATCCCATACTACCCCTGCCGATAAACTGACTGGCGTAAATTCATGCTCTACATCAAATACGCGAGTGGTTTCTGCGCTTTCTTCGTGGTCATGATCATGCTCGTCGGCTTCTTCTGCTTCATCGTGTGCGTGAGTGTCAATATTTGGCAGTAATACGTCGCCTGCTTCAATTGTTACACGCTCTATGCGCCCACCTAACTGCACTAAAAAATTCCCAAAGTGCCTTTCTTCCATTAACGCTACAGCAAAGCTTTCGGTCTCTGATGGAGGAGTAAAGGCCTCTTCACCTTGTGCTTCAACATCGCTTTGCTTGTAATGAAAGCTAATACCGCCATTCCATTCGTTAAATTGGTTATGCAGTAGGTCTATGCGTAATTCGTTGGTTTCGTTTTTAAAGGTAGTGCCAACAGCGCCGCTCTCAATTTCAGCGTGTTCGTAGTCGGTATGGCCAGCGCGGAGATTTATTTTGTTTAGCCATTTATTATCTAGGTTGTACTCACCTAATAATTGCACTTTAGTTTGCTCTAAATCAGCAAATACGCTTTCTTCTTCGTCGTTGTGTTCTTCCTCTTCCTCTTCTTCCTCGCCGTGCGTATGACCAGGAATACCGTATTGACGATTAAATTGCTCTACTGCTAAGCCAATAAAGCCGTTATCCATTAAATAGCTAGCGCCAACAGTAAAACCGTCAGACTCTTCATTACTGTTTTCAACTTTATAGTCACCACGATGCTCTTCACCGTCGCTATCTATATCGGCAGCTACAGGTACCCCGTAGTCATCGGCCTCACGCCAAAATGCATCGGCGTAAAAAGCCACCGAGTCTGTGCCTGTTGTGGCATTAAACGAGGCCACTTTTTGGTTATCTACCGAGTTATGTTCTAGGTTCCATTCACCACGCGTGGTGCTGTCGGTAGGTACGCGGTTATCTACTACATTAACCACACCACCAATTGCGCCACTGCCATAAAACAGCGTTGCAGGGCCGCGTAATACTTCAATTTGTTGTGCGGTAGACGCCTCCGATGCAACAGAGTGATCGGGGCCAACGCGCGAAACATCACTAACATCAAGGCCATTTTGAGTAATAAGTACGCGAGGGCCGCTTAAACCACGAATAATAGGTGTGCTGGCTACTTTACCGTGAAAATTTGTATTAACGCCTGGGAGTTTTTCAAGGCTGTCGCCAAGGGTTGCAGCTTGTTGTCGTCTTAGTTGTTCGCCAGATAAAACACTAACAGGCGATGCAGATTCCATTGCCGACATATGAATAGGGGTCGCTTCAATATCAATAACTTCAATAGGCGAGCGCTTTAAATTAAAAGTAACCGATTGGTTTTCATCATTAGTTATTGTTATATCGCGATGAAGATGCGCATAACCAGGGGCTACAACGTGAAGCTCTTTTAAGCCATTTTTTAGTTCTGTTATAACAAATTTACCGTTTTCATCGGTGGTTACTTTAAGATCTGAGCCTTCAACTTCTACCGTTGCATTGGTAACTACTTTACCTTTGTTGTTTAAAACAACGCCTTCTATTGTGGATGCAAGCACACTAGCCGGCAATAAAGCTGCTATGAGAACAGCTAATTGTGATCTACGTTTCATTTGACTACTTTGTTGGATGTTATATTATATCAATTATGCGAGTAATGTTATAATATATCAATAGTAATTAACTATTGTTACTTAAATGCCTTTTAAAACGTAAAGCCGTTGTTTAAAAATTGATGAGTAGAGGAAGTAATGAAGTCGAGTCAAAGTGTTATGGATCGTATGGCGATTGGGTTATCGTTAATGTGCACAGTACATTGTTTTGCAACCCCGGTTATTTTAGCGCTATTGCCAAGCTTTGCTGTACTGCAAATAGATAGTGAACAGTTTCATTTATGGATTCTTGCGGCGGTACTGCCAACCAGTTTGTTGGCATTAAGCTTAGGCTGTAAAAAACATAAACGTACACGTTATATGGTGTCTGGTGTAACAGGCTTAGCTTTTATGATATTTGCCGTATTGCTAGGCCATGAAGTGCTCGAAAAAGCGCTAACCTTAATAGGCTCAGCGTTTATTGCTGTAGCCCATTGGTTTAATTATCAGCAATGTCTTAAACAGAATGACGACAACTGCCCATGTTCAGGCGGTGAGCCAGATCAAGTGGTTTAATGCTATAAGTGCTGGTGGTTTAAACGAAAGCTACACTGGCACTTTATTTTTTATTTAAACTTTGTTTTTTTAGATAGCTTAAATATTCGCTAAAAGTACTTTAAAGTAGGTACTTAATTTATTTTTAGCTTAGGTTAACCAATACAGTGCCTCTTATTTTAAAATCTCTTTTGCTTTTAAGCGCCTTAATATGTTTTAAATTAAGCGCAAATACCCCTTATTCAATACCCCGAAGTAACGTGGTTGAGCTCATTGAGCCCGTTAGCGAGCGGGCGTATCCTGTGTATATTCAGCTTCCTAAATCATACCAAAAGCAGCCTAATAAAACGTATCCAGTTATTTATGTAACCGATGCACCGTATACCTTTCCCATCGTTGCTGGGGCTACACGATTCCCTATGAATAGTGGCAAAATGCAACAGGCTATTATTGTAGCAATTGGCTATGAAAAAGGGTCCGCTGGCTCTAACAGCCGAATTAGAGATTACACGCCTACCTTTGCAAAAGATTGGAAAAAGCAAACAGGTAATGCCAAAGGGCATATTCAGTTTTTACAAAGTACAGTTTTCCCTTTTATTGAAAAAAACTATCGGGCCAGTAACTTACAAAGAACCTACATGGGGCATTCGTTAGGCGGTTTATTTGGCGCGACTATTTTATTAACGACACCCGATTTATTTAGCAATTATATTATTGGCAGCCCATCGGTTTGGTTTGATAACAATGCACTATTAGCCTTAAAAGTGAATAAGCCAAAATTGCCTATAAGGGTATATATATCAGTTGGATCTATGGAAACGCCAGCTTTCGGCGAAGGGCAAAATATGGTTGAAGGTGCTAAGCAGCTAACGCAAAAAATTAATGCGCTTAAAAGTGACAATATAGAATTAAAAAGTGTTGTTATTGACGGCGCTAATCATGCAACCGCATTTCCAACAACAGCAATCCAAGGCTTAGATTGGGTGCTGGGTAAAGCGAAAATTAATATAATTAAATGATTTTTAACAAGCACAAAAAAAGCGACTACCCAATATGGTGTCGCTTTTTTAGTAAGTAGTATTAGCTTACTTATAAAAGGCTTCAACAGTGCCTTTTCTTGTAAGTAAAAGTGGTTGTCCGCGACGATCAAGGCCTTTTGGAGATGCAAACTTTATCCAACCTTCGCTGATGCAGTATTCTTCAACATCAAAACGCTCTTTGCCGTTGAACGTGATACCAATATCGTGTTCAAAAACTTCTTCCACATGATGTGGGCTACGTGGATTAATAGAAAGGCGATCTGGTAAAGCAGGTTTTGCGGTAGTGTCGTTCATGGTCATATTCTATATTGAATGAAGTATGCGCTATTGTAGGCAATACAAAGCTTTCGCTCAAGAGAGATAGTAGTAAATGTGTTTAAAAATGTACTAATTAATGAGTTGTGTATACAAATGAGATTGCGCTTGGAAAATATTTACAGAGGAGGTTTTGAAGATATTCGACTAAATAATTATAAAGGTAAATATATTAATGGGTTATCTCTAACCCACTAAATTGTTTAGCAATTAGATGCTAACAATGTTCTCGGCTTGTGGGCCTTTTTGACCTTGAGTAACAGTAAACTGCACACGTTGGCCTTCAGCTAAAGTTTTAAAACCGTCGCCAGAGATTGCGCTAAAATGTGCGAACACGTCTGCGCCAGATTCTTGCTCGATAAAACCAAAACCTTTTGCTTCGTTAAACCATT
>NZ_JADYXM010000027.1:0-14203 GCF_015864305.1 Pseudoalteromonas sp. NZS71_1
TGGAAGTGGTGTGAGCCATTAAGCTAACTTGTACTAATTACCCGTGAGGCTTAACCATACAACGCCAAACGCGTTTTATGCGACAGTTTAGACAGAAGTTAATATGACTAAAGTAGATATTTACTGAAAGACTTAAAAAATATTATCAGATATTTTCCAAATTCAGTTAGTGCGTAGCGATACGGATTAACGCCCAAATTTGCTTGGTGACAATAGCGTTTTGGACCCACCTGACTCCATGCCGAACTCAGTAGTGAAACGAAACAGCGCCGATGATAGTGTAGCATTTGCTATGTGAAAGTAGGACATTACCAGGCTTCAAATTGTAGAAAGCCCGAATCTAACGATTCGGGCTTTTTTACGTCTGTAGAAAAGTGAAATACGCGCAATTAACACACACTCACATCTACACCATCACGTAGCGCAGCGACTCCCGACGTTAAAATCACAACAAAAACCCTCAATACCCCAGTCGGCCAATAAATTAGCATTTGCTACGTAACTTTCTACTGCTGTGGGCACTATGACATCACCAGGCTTCAAATTGTAGAAAGCCCGAATCTAACGATTCGGGCTTTTTTACGTCTGCAGAAAAGTGAAATGCGCTCAATTAACACACACTCACATCAACACGCAGGGCGGGTGAGCAAAGCGACTCCTGCTGTTAAAATTATAAAAACCTACGCTCTACGATGAGTGCGCAGTATTTTCACTATGACTCTCCACCGCTGAAGGTATCATGACATCACACAAGCATTAAGTTGTAGAGCTCCCGAACCTAACGAGCTGCGCTTTTTACATTTTTAGAAAAGTGATTCAGGTAATCCGCTATGGCGAAGCGTCTCTCAATGAATAATCTACTTAATTTAACGAGTTAAAGTGGCATCGCCGATGCGAGTGTCGTCTTTCACTGTGACTTCCTAACGCTGAGGGTACTATTGCACTGTACAAAGCTTCAAATTAAAGAAAGTCCTAACCGAAATAGTCGTTTTTTTTGCATATATAGAATGTAAAAATATGAGTGAATAATATCAATTCAAATATATAAGCAGATTGGTATTATATAAAAAGTATGAGATCCTCATAAATCAAAGTTATTTTAAATTAATGGTATGAGTTAATGATTACTCGTTAACAAACCTCTGACTTAACTTGTTTATGGAGGCAATGAATACTAATATAATTTCATGACCTTATAACTAAAATTTATTGAGTTAGTTGTTTTAAAATTACTACCAATAATGATTGTGAGCTGTAACTAGATGCCCTATGAAACATTTTTAGATGACTCTACTTCGCTAGTTGAATTTACACGTATTTACTTAGCTGTTTTTTATACTTTTGTTGCGGGGTTTTATACATTTAGAATTATTTATAAAAATAGAGACACACCATCAGGCGTTATTTATCCCGGAGATAAGTTTTGTACTAGTTGGTGGAACCATATGGTTTTTAAGTTTTTCAGGGCTGCTATTTGGTTTGTATGTGTAATTAGAGTGTTTGTACCTGAGTTAGATAGCTACCTTGGGCTATTTCCAATTCTCAATGGCTGGCCAGGTGTATTATTTGGCGATATTTTATTGAGTGCAGGTTTTATTTTGACGATGTTTGTACATTTTCATATGGCAGCACTTTGGCGTTCAGGAATTGATCCTAAGGGACCGCATGAGCTTAAAACATCAGGACTATATGAATACTCTAGGAATCCGATGTATTTAGGTGTTGTAGCTGCACAGGTGGGTTTCTTTTTAGCCTTACCTAGTATATTTAGTTTGACCTGTTTGGTTATTGGTTTTATAGCTATATATAGACAGACGTTAGTTGAAGAAGCTCATTTAGCTCATCGCTTTTCAACACAATATAAAGAGTATAAACAACTAGTCCCTCGCTGGTTATAGCTTGGGATTGAGCTTTAAATACATGAATTTTTAACGCAAGAGTAAAGAGGTGTTCTGTGTTGAATTGCTAAAATCCAGCACAATAGACATAAATCAGAGCACTTTTTTTTGTTTTATATACTTTTTTATAAATTCTTTTTTAGAAATTGCCTTTGAAAAAATGTAGCCTTGAATATAATCGCAAGCAAGCTGCTTTAATAGATCATACTGTTTTTCTGTTTCAACACCTTCCGCTACCACCATTACATCTAGGTTGTGAGCCATAGTGATAATAGCCTTCACGAGAGCAATACTATTATCGTTTGATTCAATATCGCTTATAAATGAGCGATCTATTTTTAAAATATCTATATCTAAGCGCTGTAGATACGCCAAAGAAGAATAACCAACACCAAAGTCGTCAATCGCTATGTCTATATTAATAGTGCTTAAGCGTTTTAATTGTCGCTGTATTGACGAATCTGGATCCATTAAGGTATTTTCAGTGACTTCAATTAAAATAGTGTTAGCGGGTAGTTGGTACTTTTTACTTGCAACAATCCATTCATCCACCCAGCAACCAGCGCGGTCAATTTCAAGAGGTGATGTATTTACACTGACTTGAATTGTCTTTTCACTTAAAACATTGAATTGGACAGTATCTTGAATTGCTTGAGATTTTACCCATTGGCCGATATCGTTTATCAATCCGTTTTTTTCAGCAACAGGTATAAATTCATTAGGCCCTATTAGGCCTCGTTCAGGGTGGTTCCAACGAATAAGGGCTTCAGCTTTAGGTACTGATTTCCCATCAATTGAAAATATAGGTTGGTAATATAATTCAAATTGGTTTTTTACAATTGCAGTGCGTATCTCTTCTATCAGGCGACGCTTTTCTGTGGCTTTTTCTTCGATAGCATAGGAGAAAAACTCATAGCGATTCCGCCCTTTATTTTTAGATAAATACATCGCTTGATCAGCACGTCTAACGAGCTCTTCTACTGTTAAACCATCAGCAGGGAAAAACGTTAAACCTATGCTTGCGGTAACATAGACTGTTTCTTTTTTTATTTTAATGCTCTGCATTAAACTACTTTTTACAGCTTCGGCAATTTTTGATGCTTCATCAGGGCTACTTACACCCTCTAAAATTAATGTAAATTCGTCTCCACCTAAGCGTGCTACTGTATCTTTTGTTGTTATACAGCTTTGCAGCCTCGTTGCTACCTGGTGTAATAATAAATCACCGTAGTCATGTCCAAGGCTGTCGTTTACTTCTTTAAAACCATCTAAATCTATAAATATAAGTGCGAATTCCATTCCCTTAATACTTACTAAGCTTTGTAGTTTCTCGTAAAAATACCGTCTATTTGGTAAATCGGTTAACCCGTCTTGGTAAGCATATTGTTGCAACTGAATATTTGCATTTTCAAGTTCATTAGTACGAAGCCTAACTTGGTTTTCTAATGAGCTTTCTCTTTGCTCAATGTTGTATAGCATGTCGTTAAAACAAGAAGTTAACTGTCCGACTTCATCTTGTGATAGTTGTTTAGCGCGTAAACTATAATCATGTGACGTTGTTATTTTATTTGCTGTTTGTGCTAAATATAAAATAGGGTTTAAAAAGCGGCGCCTTAGCAAAAGGGATAAAATGAGGCTGATAGCAAAGGTAAAGACCATCAAAATCATTATAAATTTAAAGTAAAAAGTGATTCTGTCTTGAATGTAACTGTTGTTAGCGCGTATTTTTAATACGCCATAATCATGCATATCGAGCTGAAGGGGGGTATTAACCTCAATGCTTTGTTCTATTTCTTCATTTTCGGCTTGAGCAATAACAAGTTGTTCACCAGTCATACTCGTTACCATTATACTAATAACATCTGAGCGTATAAGTATTGGGTTTATAAGCTCTTGTACTGCATCTATATCATTAAACATAAGTGCAGCAGTTATATTGGGTGAAAGCATTTTAGACAGCGACCCCAGGCTTTCTATTTGTTCTTCTTTAGCGCTGGTGATTTCATAAGCACTAAATACAATGGTTACTGTAGCGGTTGATACAAGTGCGACACTCATTAAGATGAATAATAATTTTTTGCTCATTGTATTTAATGCAAATAGTTTTTTCATTGCATTACCTATCTACAACGCGTGCAAGTCGTAGTACTTTTGAACTCATAGTAATGCCTGCATCTTTAAGCTGTTGTGGTGCAATTTCAAAGCGAATTTTACCACTGGAAAGAAAGAATCTGATATGGCCGCCATTTTCAATAAATGAGTCTGTTTCACCAATGACCATAATATTTTTTAGATCTAAAGGAGTTATGTTTTGCCACTGAGCAAATGTATCTGAGGTGATAAATAGCATGTTACACGCAGATGTTGTGACTTCATCAAGAGTGACTAATTTATTATGTAAAGGTAATTTTTTTATAGTGCGATTTTTTAGAGCGGTGTTAGCCACATCAATAAAGTATTTATCAGGGCTACAAATAGTAAATTGATCAAGGGGTTCTAAATGAGAATCCCAGTGTCCAAAACGTGCAAAGTTATACAAGAAGCCTGCTTTTAGCATGTATTCTTTTTCAACAGCGTCAACGCTGGTACTTAAAAGTACCAAGGCTATTAAGCTTCTGTGAATTAGACTTCTTAATTTAATCATCTAATTAGCTTAGAAATTTGCTGAAATTGTAAACGTAATACATTCATCAATATAGTTTGGTAATGTATAGGTTTCGCGCGTATTACTGTACTCAATATGTGAACCTGAAAATAGGTTTTTACCCGAAACTGCAGTAGACCACACAGGAGTAGCCTGCCAATTCCAACTAATATCTAACGTTGTGTAATTATCAGTATTATATGCATTTGAGTTTACTGCTCGTAATGTCGCAAACACGTTATGGTTGGTTAAAAAAGAATAATCGGCTTTTGCAAATAACTGCCTGTTTTTAGAGTCATACCCGATAGCGGGCTCTACTCTAGGAGGTAAATCGTAGTTATAGTCGGTGTAACTGTAACCAAACTCAGTATTGAGATTATCAATTGGTTGCCATGATACTACTAAGTCGAACCCTTTAGTGGTTGTGTCTGCTACAGATGCAAAGTCTAAATCTATACGAGTCATTGTTAGTGCTTGAAATACTTCTGGAATTCTCCCTGCTAGAAATAAATCAAGTATAGGAGTGAATTGTTCAGCATGTGTATTCATATCAATAACCGCTACGTTTTTAGCATCGGTATAATAAGTAGAAAGATCCAATGACCAATCGTTAGCAGTAAAACGGTAGCCTAATTCATAAGATAGATAGTTTTCTGATTTAACTTTGTCATTACCATTTAGGTAGGTTGCAATTCGGTAGTCGTCTATTTGGTCAAAGCCTGAATTTAAACCGGTAAGATCTTTAATTTCTGTACCATTAACTTTAAAGTTGTCGTTAAATTCAATTAATGTTGGTGTACGGACACTTCGCGATATTGCGCCCCAAGTAAGGTGGTTATCTACTGGTTTGTATATAAGTCTTGCTGATGGTTGATTTTCCCAGCCAGTTAAATCGTTATGATCAAGCTTAGTACCAACAATAAAGTCGAGAGTGTCAGGAGTCACATTGTATTGAGCTTGAACAAGTGCACCATATTGTTTGAGGCTATCAAAGTTTTTATCGCTATCTAAAAATACACTTTCTGCGAAAGATATAGAATTGTATCGGTAGTTCAACCCCCAATCTAACTGTAGAGATTGATATATAAAATTCATTTGATAATCAATATCTATAGATTCAAAGTCTTCTTTAATATAATTTTGAGAGCCATTTTGTTTAAGCCAAGAAATTTGTAGCATTTGATTGGCATCTGGCGACATTCTGTTTTCAAGGCGCGCCATTATGCGCGAGTCTGTTCGCTTTAAATCATCTGAAAATGAAATGTTTTCGTTGGTTTCATCGACAACACCTCGGTAGTTTTGGCCAAGTGTGGAATGAGTTACATCACCCTGAAGTAGCGCAGACCACTCATCATTAGGGGTAAAGTCAGCTCTAAAACCTAAAGAGTTTTGTTTGGTTGTGTCATTAGGGGGAAGTGAGATCCCTTTTTTTGATTCATTAGCATCTTTTAAGTGCCCATACACACGGTAGCTGCCTATGTTACTTATATCACCACCGTAGCGAAGATTAGCATCAACATTTATTTGATTACCAGTTGTTACACTTGCGTATCCACCGCGAGTATCAATACTATTTTTAGTAATGATATTAATAACGCCATTATTTGCGTTACTTCCCCAAAGTAATCCGCCTTGTCCGCGTATAACTTCAATACGTTCAATATCGTACAAAGGAACGTTGAGTGTTTCCCAATAAACAGCGGCAAACTTTGGGGTATATAAGCTTTGTCCGTCAATCATAACCAATAATTTGCTTGAAAAGCGAGAGGCAATGCCTCTTGAGGAAATAGCCCATTGATTGTTATCGAGCTGACGGACGATTAAACCCGGCACCATTTTTAGTGCTTCAGGTACTGATGTAGCACCAGATTTAGTAATTTGTTCTTTACTTAATACATAAATAGATGAAGCGGTATCAAATGCTGATTGTGCTCTTTTCATCGCAGAAGTTGCTTGCACATCCATACCCATTAAAGCATCAAGATCGAGGTCTTCATCTTCAAACGGCTCAGCCATTACAAGAGGGCACACAAAAAGTAATGGCCAAAATAAACGTTGTGATATTTTCACCCAAAAATCTCCTGCGCAATCAAAAAATCAAAAACAATGACTGTTTTTGTAATACATGTGATATCACACAATATTAACATACATTAACAGCGTAAAAGTATAAATGCGATTAAATCAAAATAACTAATGTTGTAGTAGTTAAAAATTTAACTACGGCCAATAAAACAATAAAAAATACAGTAGATACATTTTATACAAGTACATTTATTAAAGAGTAAAAAAATAGAAGTTACTGAGAGCTATATGGTTATTTACAATTTAAAATTTAGGCTATTTTTGAAGGACTTCAAAGTATTTTGCGGTTATTGATTATTTAACTTTGCATATCATGCTTTTGCAGGGCGATATTAATTATACGTGCACGATTAATCTAACTTTGTATTAATTATTAGTGTAGTTTCAATTACCTTTGCTTTTATTAAAGGTATATAGAATACTTAAATTCGCTTGGTTTTGCTTTAAAGGCACCAAAGTATGGAAAAAAATGAATTAATTAATGTCGAAGAAGTACTCAATTTAATGCTTGATGCGGTATGCGTGGTAGATAAACAAGGCACATTTATTTTTGTCAGTGCCGCATTTGAGCAAATATTTGGTTATACGGCCGATGAAGTTGTTGGCACAAAAATGATTAATTACGTTTACGAAGGTGATCATTATAAAACGCATAATGCCGTAACTTCGCTGTTGTCTGGCGAAATGGTGAACCCTCGCTTTGAAAACCGTTGGATGAGAAAAGATGGTCAAGTAGTTCATATATTATGGTCTGTTCGTTGGTCAGAGCAACATCAAGTAAGAATCGCTGTCGCGCACGATATAACTGAACGTAAAGTAATGGAAGATCAACTCCATTATATGGCACGGCACGATGTGTTAACTGGCCTACCAAATCGTTCTTTATTGATGAATCGATTAGAAAAAGTAATTATTAGTGCAACCAGAGACAACACGTTTTTTTCTTTACTGTTTATAGACATAAATGGCTTTAAAGCAGTAAACGATACTCACGGACACGAAATTGGCGATAAGCTTTTATGCGCTATAGCAAAAAGGCTTTCAGCGTCAGTAAGGCATTACGACACAGTAGGGCGTTTAGGCGGAGACGAATTTTTAATTATTTTAGATAATTTAAGTTCTAGCCACGAAACCGTCAGAATAAAAAATAAAGTCCTCACTGAGTTTAAAGCCGTCTTTAAGTTAGATGACGTACTACTAAATATTTCACCCAGTATAGGAATTGCAAATTACCCCGAGCACGGCCAAACAGATCACGAACTCATAAAGTATGCTGATCAAGCTATGTACAAAAATAAACAACGAGGCTTAGATAACGTAACCTATTTACCTCAATAACTAAGCTGAACTATCACCTTAGCTTAAACAATAATCACAGCGCCCTTAACTACAATGCCTTACTTGCCGACATATTTTTTAATATCGGTTTGCCAGTGCTGCGCTAAAAAACCTATAAATGCTCTTACAACAGTTTGTTGGTAGTTCCTTGATAAATAGGCTGCCCACAAATTATGTCCAGATGATAATGAAGGCGATTACCGTATCGGCAGTAATACATTTTTTACGAATGATGCAGGCGAAAGCAAGGTATCGGTCACTGATTATGCAACTGCAATGGTTGATGAAGCGCAAAATGCGGCGCACGTTAATAACCATATTAGTATTGCCTACTAATATGGTTACTAATCAAAAGCGTTTGATTATTTAGATATAACAATACTGGCTCACAAGGTTAAAATAATTTAATCTGAGCGTATTAATTCTTATTAAATTATTTGCCTTATGAACCTTCTTTTTTCTCTTGCGTTAGCAAGCCTTCCCGCTTTACCAGAGCCAGTTGCTAATAATGCTGTGGCTAAAGTTACAGTACAAAACCAAACCTATTTTTTAAGCTTTATGGGGCTGGGCCGCGATAAACAATACTCGTCAGTGCATAACAAGGTGTGGGCGCTTAAAGTTGGCGATTCACAGTGGCAATCTAAAACTGGTGTGCCTTCAAGCTTGCCACTAAAAGGGCGCTTAGCAAGCACCGCAGTCGGTTTAGGCGAGTACGCCTATGTGTTTGGCGGCTATACGGTAGCAGAGAATCATACTGAAGTTTCAAGCCCCGACGTATATAAGTACGACGTAATAAAAGATACCTACACTCATCTTGCGAGTATGCCAGTACCCGTAGACGATAGCGTAGCGCTGAGCTACAAAGCGCGTTACATTTATCTAATTAGCGGTTGGCATAACGACGGCAACGTAAACTTAGTGCAAGTGTACGACACGCAAAATAATACATGGCAACAAGCCTCGCCATTTTTAGGTGAGCCCGTATTTGGCCAAGCTGCTGCAATTAGCGATAATACCATTGTTATTTGTGATGGCGTTAAAACACAAGCTAATCCTGATTCGCGTCGCTCGTTTGCAGGTGTAGCACAGTGCTTAAAAGGCACAATAGATTCAACTAACCCACAAAAAATAGATTGGCGTACGTTGCCACATCCAACGGGCAGCGCTCACTATCGAATGGCTGCTACCAGCTATAATGGCAATATTTATATGATGGCAGGCTCTAATAACCCATATAACTACAGCGCAATAGGCTACGACGGCAAACCTGCACCAGCAAGTGACCATGTTTGGCGCTTTAGTATCGAAAAAAACGAATGGCAGATTTTATCCTCAGTTGAAGTAAAGAGTATGGATCATCGTGGTTTACTTGAGCACAGCGGTGTTTTATATCGAATTGGCGGTATTGATAACAGTCAGCAAGTAAGCGCTAACGTACTCGGTTACGAGGCGCCAAAGTGAATACCCTTTACATTACCGGAGCGGGAGTCAGCGCAGCCAGTGGTATTCCCACCTTTAGAGGGGAGGATGGTTATTGGACCATTGGCAGTAAAAATTATACGCCTATGGAAATGGCAACGCGCGCAATGTACCAAAACGCCCCTAAAGAGTTTTTAGCATGGTATTACCATCGCTTTGCAACGTATCGCAACCATGGCCCAAACGACGTACACCATTGGCTAAGTGACAAAAACCTAATTACTCAAAACATAGATGGGCTTGATGGCAAAGCGGGTAATAAAAATTACATTGCTATTCATGGCAGGCTTGATCAAATGACCTTATTTCATGAGCAAGGTGAGCCAGTCACGCCACTTGCCACCCCGTGGGATAGCGTAGACGAAAGCCGCCTGCAAGAGTCTCTCTTTGAGCTATTTAATATTCAAAACCAAACGCCTGAGCTAAACCATTCATTTAAGCCCTTTGTTTTATTATTTGACGAATACTACACCGAGCTTTACAGAATAACAGAAGCACAACAGCGTATGCTCAACGCCGATAAAATTGTATTTATGGGCACCTCGTTTAGCGTTAATATTACGCAAATGGCAATTGAAATAGCCCGAAATTACGACATTCCTGTTGAAGTGGTTGACCCTGAGCCTGCACATATTTTGCACGCTAACGTGACATATAAAAAAATGAATGCATTAGATTACATTCAATCTAATTAAGAAGTGCTATATTTTAAAGGGATTGATAATGTTTTCTTAAATATTACAATCTCTTTATATAATATTAACGAGTTAAAAATGTTATTATTATCCTGATTATAACAATACTAAAGAGATCTGAATGAGCGACTTAACTGCAATAGCAAACTTGTCCATTTTACTTGTAGAGCCTTCAGAGGTTCAGCAAAAAATAATAATAAAATCGCTTTTAGAAAGTGGTGTAAAACAAGTTGAAACTGCATCTACACAAACACAAGCGCTTAGCTTATTAGCAAGTTATCACCCTGATCTAGTTATAAGCTCTATGTATTTATCTGACGGGACAGCCGATTCACTATTGCAAGAAATAAGATCAAACCCTATCACCGAGCATCAACCTTTTATGCTTATATCGAGCGAGCGTAATAAAAAATACCTTGAGCAATTACGCCAATCGGGTGTGCTGGCTATTTTGCCTAAGCCTTTTAGCGCAAAAGCCATTACCCGCGCACTCAAAGCAACCCTCGATATTATAAGCGAAGAAGAAGTAGAACTTGATCATTTTGACGTAACGCTGCTGCGAGTTTTAGTGGTAGACGACAGCCGCTTTGCGCGTAAACACATAATACGCGTACTTGCGGGTATGGGAATACCAGCACCAATAGAAGCTGAAAACGGTAAAGAAGCTATTGAGCACTTAAATAACCAATCGTTTGACTTAATTGTAACCGACTACAATATGCCAGAAATGGACGGACGAGAACTAACAGAAACCGTTAGAAGCTCAAATAGTTACTCACATATTCCTATTTTAATGGTGAGCTCAGAGGCAAACGAAACGCACCTAGCAAATATAGCTCAAGCGGGAGTTGATGCTATTTGTGATAAACCGTTTGAACCGGCCACAGTGCGAGAATTATTGTTTAAAATAATGTCTTAAAAGTAAGTACAAGCGTAGGACTGTTATTATTTGGCCTACGCTCATCTTTAAAATACATTTACTATTACAGTTTTCCTAATCTATAAATGAGTAATGCAGTTTTTTTAATGTTTTTATCAAGGCTGGTTAAATCGGCTATTTCGTTTTTAGTGTGCGCGCCGCTGCCCATCAAACCTAAACCATCAAGTGCCATATCAACATGGTTTGCCGCAAACGAAATATCAGCCGCACCTGCGTTGCGTGGGTTGGCGGCTACTACTTTGTTTAAGCCTAAATCGTGGCTTGCGTCGCTGTATAATTCTAATAGTTTTTTATTGCCATCAGTTAATGCCATTGGCGGGTAACCGTCTTCAAAAATAAGCTCTGCTTTACTGCCATTTAAACTGTTGCTAGCAATGAGTTGCATTGATCTTTTTGCGTTTTCGAATTGCTTTGGCGAAAGTGCGCGTAAATCACCTGCTACATGCACGGTTTGTGCTATTACATTACTTTTACCAAACGCCGTTGCTGACGAATTAGCACTGTCGTAGTCGGCATTGGTACCACCCACAATAAGCCCTGGGTTAAATGTTAAATTAGGTTGCGTGGCAAGTTGCTCTCTAAAATCATTTAAAATGCGTGATGCCTCGTAAATAGCGCCATATCCAACGCTTTCGCTAAATATTTGTGACGAATGCGCTGCATTTGCCGTTACGTTTAGCGTCCAGCCGGTATAACCACGGCGCGCCGCCATAGCTGTTTTTATGTTGTTATCGCCATTTTCATAGCCAAGCGCTACGTCAGCCCAAATTGCTGCATCAACAATAGCTTGTTTAGATAAGCTAAGCGGGCGACCGCTGCTTTCTTCATCGCCAGTCAATAATACTTTTATGCTTACATTTTCGAGTAAATTAAGGGCTTGTAAGCTTTTAAGTGCGGTAATTATTATCGTGTTACCGCCTTTCATATCGGCAACGCCTGGGCCACTGGCTGTATCGGCATCAAGTTGTTTGTAGGTAGTAAAGTTATCGTTTTTGGCAAATACCGTATCTAGATGGCCGATCATCAGTATTTTTATTGCATCGGGATCATTACTCTCATGGGTTGCTAATACATGCCCTGCGCGGTTAAACGCACTGCCATCCAGCCATTCTACTTTAAAACCAATGGCTTTGAGCTGCTCGCTTGTCAGCGCACCTACTTTTTTTACACCTTCAATATTAAGCGACCCGCTATTAATATTTACGGCTTGCTCTATTTCTTGCAGTGCTTGGGGAATATTTTTATCGACCTGTTTTACTATTTCACGCTCATTTTTATCAAGCGCAGCATGGCTTGTAAGCGGTAGGGTACTAGCAAGTGTGAGGATAAGTGCATGGCTAAATTTAAAAAATGACATAACAGCATAATAAGTGAGAAATAAGAATATTTAATATGAAGTAAAAATACAGAGGATTCAATAGGGGTAGATTGTGATTTTTAACTAATTTTATAAGTAATAACGAGTTACAAGTTTAAGGGGGAATGCGTTATTGGTTTAAACACAGGTATTTAAATATAACCACTTAACTAATAATCAACCTGTGCAACTAAACAGCAATTTGCCTGATATTACTGATCTCCACCATTTTGGATTTTTGCTACATTTAGAAAAGTTGAGACTGAACTAACTGTTTACAAATACTTATTTTATAGCTAGGGTAAAACCATTGTAATATAAGAACATTTGTCATTTTTTAGGTGACAAATGTCGTAGACTAAATTGTAAGATTTATAGGTATAAACAATGAATAACTTAGTTGTATTAATAACGGGTGCTAATAGGGGAATCGGTTTCGAATTAGCCAAACAATACCTTATAAATGGATGGACAGTAATTGCTACCTGTAGAAATCTAGAAACGGCGGTTGGTCTAGTTTCATTGAAAGATAAGTTTCCAAATAAATTGTCTATTGAACTAATGGATATCACTTGCCCTGAAAAAATTAAGACGTTGGCAAGTAAACTTAATGAGGAAAATATTAAATTAGATTTAATAGTAAATAATGCGGGATATTTGGATCGAGAAAACACAAGTATCCATACTATTAATTATGCTAGTGCCGAAATGTGTTTTAAGGTAAATTCACTTGGACCACTATATTTAACTCATTGCTTTTTACCTTTAATAAATAAAAAACGCTTATGTAAGATAGCCGTTATTTCTTCTGCTATGGGATCTTTGTCGCTAGAACAAAGTGTGGATTGGTATGGTTATCGAATGTCTAAAGCAGCAGCCAATATGCTAGTAGTGAACTTATCACAAGAACTTGTTAATGATAATGTGGCTGTGGTAGCTGTTCACCCCGGTTGGGTTCAAACCGATATGGGTGGCTCTACAGCAAGTGAAAATGTTGTAGACTCGGCTCTTGGAGTTATGAACGTTATTCTGAATTTATCTATTGATAATACGGGAAAGCTTTATAGTTTTAATGGTGATGAGTTACCGTTCTAATAAATATAACAACACGCTATGAGGTGGATAACTAGTAAAATTAGCTATTAATTGCAAATTTTAAAACTGCTGATCCTCTTCGTTTTAAGGCTATTAAATACGTCAATTCACCGTAGGGTGTTAACGCGGTTTAAGATCCATAACCCATTCATGCAACACTCTAGGTATGTAAGTGAGAAATAAGAGTATTTAATATGGAGTAAAAATACACAGGATTCAATAAAAGTGGATTGTGATTTTTAACTACTTTTATAAGTAATAACGAGTTACAAGTCTAAGGGTTATGGGGTGTACGCGTTATTGGTTTAAACACAGATATTTAAAATATAACCTTTTAACTAATAATCAAGCTGTATAACTAAACAACGATTTGTCTGATATTACTGATCTCCACCATTTTGGGGTTTTGCTACATTTAGAAAAGGTAAGGCGAACCTAACTAACTGTTTACAGTTGTTTATTTTATAGCTAGGATAAAATCATTGTAATATAAAGACATTTTTCGGTTTGTAAAACGACAAATGTCGTAGACTAAATTATTAGGTGTTTTTAGAATGCGGTTAACTTTGATAGTATTATCGATATTTTATAGTTCTTTTTTATTTGCTCATAAAGATACTGGGGTTAAAATCCAAGATGATGGAGTTTTAATTGGTCTTCCGCAGAAATATG
>NZ_JADYXM010000028.1:0-3368 GCF_015864305.1 Pseudoalteromonas sp. NZS71_1
AATGAATTCTGAATTTATTTTAATATCTTTCGATATTGAATTGACTGTGCCGAATAATTACCGAAATAACTATTCTGTTGGTCACTCAGTTTTCAATTGAGACTCTAATTTGTTTGCCTCGTTACTTGCTCAATAAAGAACGAAGTAGTTTGGCTGTTAGAACTCAATCTGTACGAGTGCCCACACAGATGATTGCTTTATATTGTTAAAGAACGTTTTGAGTCGCTTTAGCGCCTCAAGGGATGCGAATAATACACCCTTTATTTTTCGAGTCAACACTTAGTTTTAAACTTTCTTTTGGAAGATTTAAAACCGAAGTTTTATTTAACTCTCTGAGTAGTTCGTGCCTCGCTATGCGTTGTCCGCTGCGCGTCGCCATATCCCGTCTCAGTGGGGTCGCATTATAGGGAGCGGCGGATTTTACGCAAGCGTTATTTGCATAAAATAGTAATTAAAATTAAGCCCCAAGCAAGCACACATGATAAGCACAAGTTACCCACAAAAACCTGTTGATAACTCTTGTTTTTACATAGCTAAACCATTCTATAGCTTTTAATTAAAACCTTAAAAATGCAAAAAGCACCTTATTTAGGTGCTTCTCAAAAGTAATAGTTATTAGAATCTAGGGTCTGTTTATCTTTCAAGGTTAAATTTGCAGCAGCCTGTTTGGTATTCAGGCAAGGCAGAGCCTATGTAGTGTGGTTACTCCCCATAAATAGGCGATAACGTAGCATTAATGCCAAACAGGCGCTGCCCAAAGGGTTCTTCCTAGGGGCTATTTACTCTTTGTTACTCGGTTTTTACTTATTCTTACATGGATGTAAGCCAGTAGGGTAACGCAGGAGCAGTTACCGAGCCCACTAGGTTACAAATCTCGCGCCGCGATTAACCCCCCCTAGTTTGAACAAATTTTAATCCGCAAAGAGCAACAGACCCTAGTATAAAATACTATATAACTTGCGACGATACTTTGCTGCGAGTGCGTCGCCATCAGGTAAAGAGGCAATAATGGCTAAAAAGCTTGGTTTCGCTTCATTGAAATTCAGATCTTTTTGCAGCACTGTAAATAGTATATCCAATGCTTCTTCTTTTCTGCCTGCTTCATTGAGTAAAATACTAAGCTCTTCTTTTAATTCTAGGTCATTTGGGTACTTTTCTACTTGTTGTTGCTTTTCTTTAATCTCTGGTGAGTCTTTTGCTTCAAGCGCAGCTTCGCATTTTGCTTTTATATTATTAAAGTAAGCATCTTGCTCTTGTACGTCTATTGTATTTATAAGCGCTTGGGCGTCATCTACCTTGTGAATTTGAATACATATATCTGCAAGCACTAATTTGATGCGTGCATTACCGCTGTCTATTTCATAAGCTTGCTTTGCATAATTGAATGCAGCATTTAAATCTGACTTTAATAACGCTTGTTTTGCTTGCTCTAACAGTAAGTCTTGTTGCGCAGGTAAATGCTTTGCTAGGGCTTCGCGTATTTGTGCCTCACTTTGAACACCTGCAAGTAAATCTACTGGTGCAGAGTCTTTTAATAATACAAGCGTAGGCAGAGTTTGAAGACCAACTTGTTGCGCAAGTTGAGAAGCGAGTGCTTGCTCTGCATCGCAATCTAGGTTTGCTACTACTATATAGCTTGCATATTCAGCCGCTATTTTATCTAAAATTGCAGCCTGTCCGATGCAGTCAGGACTTTGAGGAGAGAAAAAGTTAAGCAACACCAATTTTTGCTGTGATGTTTCACCGAGTACTTGTTGAAGGTTTTGCGCATTAATACTAACTATGTTGCTCATTGAATTGATTGCCATATTCATCTATTTAGGTTTTTATATGGTGGTGAACATAATAATTACAAGTCATATACCTAAATCATCCGGTATACATATTCAACAATGAGGGAAAACATGAAATTAACTTATCTAAGTGCAATACTTTTATTAGCAAGCCCATTAGTACAAGCAAATGGACTCGATTTGAATTTAAGCAAAACCATGCCAGCTATAGAAAAGTTTTACCTCGATTTACACCAATCGCCAGAGCTTTCTTATCACGAACAAGAAACGGGTAATAAAATAGCGGATAAATTAACTCAGCTGGGTTTTAAAGTAACAAGTAATGTAGGTGGCTTTGGTGTTGTCGGCATTTACAAAAACGGAAACGGTCCAACCGTGATGATCCGTACTGACACCGATGGCTTACCTATTATAGAGCAGACAGGAAAGTCCTATGCCTCAAAAGTTAAAGTAATAGACGAGCATGGAGCTAAAGTAGGTGTAATGCACGGTTGTGGCCACGATATTCACATGAGCTCTTTTATTGGTACTGCTGAGCAATTAATAGTACACAAAGATCAATGGAAAGGCACTTTGATGATGGTTGCACAGCCTGCCGAAGAAGTTGGTGGAGGTGCTAAAGCCATGTTAGGCGAAGGACTATTTAGTAAATATGAAAAACCTGATCATATAATTGCTTTGCATGTAAGTGCTAGCGTCCCCGCTGGTAAGGTATCAATGAAAAATGAATACACTATGGCAAGTGTAGATTCTGTCGATATTACAATAAAAGGTAAAGGTGGTCATGGTGCTTATCCGCATACAACTATAGACCCTGTGATTATAGCTGCACGCACAGTACTTGCTCTGCAAACAATCACAAGCCGAGAACTTTCACCGCTAGAGCCTTCGGTTATTACGGTTGGGTCTATTCATGGTGGCTCAAAACATAATGTGATTTCGGATGAAGTAAAACTACAACTCACTCTCAGAAGCTATAACCCAAATGTTAGAAGTGCTCAAATAGCAGCAATAAAACGAATCACGGCAGGTATTGCACAAAGTGCTGGCCTAAATGAATCAAACTACCCTGTAGTATATGTACATGAAGATGAATCTATTCCATCTACTTATAATAACCCTGCACAAACAGACATTGTTAGAAACTCTATTGCCAGCGCAATTGGTGATACTAATGTGCTTGAAACACAAGCTGTAATGGCGGGTGAAGACTTTGGCCTATACGGACGCACCGATGAAAATATCCCGATTACCTTATTTTGGCTAGGAGGTGTAAACCAAGCACAATATGCAGATTCGATAAAAACAGGTGAAGTACTCCCTTCCCTACACTCTAGTAAATTTGCACCAGATTATAAAGTTGCTATCCCTACCGGAATAAAAGCAATGAGTAACGCTGCTGTTGCTTTATTTAATAAGTAACCTGAATTCTGGATAATAAATCTATCTCAAGCAGAGTTCATATATGGTCTCCTCCAGTATTGCAAGGTGTCATTCAACGATAGCAGGGACAGGTTTGCTGTCATATATACGGTCTTTTAGTGAAGATTATTACTTCTGACCTTGATGTAATCC
>NZ_JADYXM010000029.1:0-2253 GCF_015864305.1 Pseudoalteromonas sp. NZS71_1
AACTTACTTGGCGCTTTCTTGCGATTGCCATAAGACACCCTGCTTATTTTTCACACTGATAAAAGCCTAGTACTTAGTTCACTAAACTGCAAAAAATAGGATGGGTGTCAATATTATTCTGCAATTGCGTAGCAAGCTGGCGGGATTTTTGGAACAAAAAGCGTGACAGTTTGCGGAGTCAAATTGCAGCTGCTTGTTAGGCATTAATTACGAATACTGCTTTGCTAAACTCAATATATCGTTAATTTTAACACGGACATATTTAAGAAATATATTGATCTCACTTAGCTCGAGATTCTTCTGATTTGTTGTAATGCTTGATGGTGTCGCATGCAAAAGCTTACTTGTGTACGAATAGATATATTCATACTCATCACCTAAGTCGACTTTTTTGCCATATCACACCAGTTCCAACGCTTAGGGATAAGAAGTTTAATATCGTCAGGTATTGAAGACAAAAAACTAGTCTTTTCGTTTTCAAGCTCAGCAATGGAGCTTGTAATAATTGGTAACTGTTTATTTTCAACTAAATGAGCTTGAAAACTATATCCATTTGATTTTGCTTGCTCAGCATAAATAGAGAAATGTCGATCGGCTTTATCATCAATCTTTTTCATTACGAAAGAGCTTAGATTAAAAGCTTCTTTCTCTTTTATCTTAGGATCAATAATATCATTAAGCTTTTTAAGCTCCTCGTCCATTATTGATTTTTCTTCGCTTTCAAACTTTTTCAAGAGTAGAACCTCTCGCTCAGTTTGAACTTTGCAATCCTGCCAATACCTCAGCTGGGTGTCAATTAATCGGCTGTAGTAAACCAAACCATACCGTGAATCCATCTTAAACAATAGCAACCAAACAGACATCTCAAAAATGTATCTCGTCACTGCTAATATGCTCATGGTTTCTATGTAGTTAAAATTCTGCTCTGTAAACAATCTTAACTTAACTAAGCTATCTCCCATTACCGAGCGACACCATGAATCAGCGTCAAACTTCATCTTTTCAGTAACTTCGGCATCTTTCCGAATCCTTAAAGCCTCGTCATTAAGCAGTGGTTGGAGTTCTGTTATAAGCGTTACTAAAGTCGATGTTTGACCTTCTATATTTAAATTCATAATCATCTCGGTGATGCCTAACACCAAATTAAGCGGCGCTGACCGCTTTTGTCAGTGTCCGCTTCAATTTTTTTGTTATATGCGTGTTTGCTACGAAGAATGTTCAACTGCGTCATAACCCTTGTAGTCCCAGCGTTCAAGAAAGTGTTTATGTTCTGCGGCGATTTTATTACAACTAAGGTGAATATCACTGTCATTGCATAACTTAAACTCACTATTGCCGACCCATATGTAGAAATCATCGTTGCAAACTTTACCAAGTCCTTTGTCTTCTAGCTCTAAAATAAATGCTGTCAGAGTCTTTAAGAGGACCGTTTCTTTTAGCCATTCACTGCCGGTATAGTAAGAGAGAGCCCAACCAAAACCTAGCATAACCTCACAAGAATCATAACCTTTCTCTGTGAAGTAATTAACAATTTCAGCGACCTCTGAGATTGTAGCATCTCTACTAATTGCCTTAGTGTGAAACTCCATTCCAACCTCTAAGCATATAACAACTTTGTATCCGACATTTGTCGCTTTACAAACCGACAAATGTCCAAATATTACGAAGCATCTAATTTAACCAGCTAATAAGCACTTGTAAACAACTAGTTAGCCGGTATTTAAGCTTCCTTAATGTAGAAATGCCCCAAGATGGTAGAGATCAGTAATATTGGACAAAAAAGTAATGAACTATAAAAAATAGGTGTAAGCGATATTATTAATAAGATAACTTAAATTTTTTTAAGCTTTTGCCTTTAACCTAAAACAAAAAAGCCGCTGTTCATTACAAACAGCGGCTTTCGAATTAAGACTTACAAGCTTAAAGCTTGCTTAACTTAAACTTGATTTTATAAGCTCGCATTAAACTAGACAGCCACTCCAATTGTAAATTAATCTGGCTAATTGTGAATTTACGCAGTCTCACGTATTTCCTGAGGTCGCAGGGCGATTAAGAGATATGTTTGTAACAACTGAGGAAAATATAGCCATATTAACCGATGGGGAAGATTCAAAGCTTATGCTGGTGATACAGAATTAATTTACATGAAATAACCAACAATAAAGCTAATGGCCAAAGGAAAACCTCATAATACCATCATCAAATCATTGACGTTTAAGTGGACACGAATACTATTTAGGTGCTGGAAAACAC